>JACQUF010000358.1 GCA_016210435.1 Chloroflexota bacterium | reverse complement strand
GCAGGTTGACGGCGCCGATCTCGCGCAGGTACATGCGGACCGGGTCATCCGAGACCTCCGGTTCGATGTGACCGACTTCGGCTTCCTCGGCCACCCTGGCAGCCTCCTGCTCAGCGGCGCGGGCGGCCTCCCATTGATCGAGCTCAGACGCGCTCAGCGCCTCGGGAGGGGGGGCGAGCTCGATTGCCTCAGGGTTATCCGGATCGAAGTCGTCGGGGATTGCGGGCGGGACAATGCTTATGTAGCGAGCATCTCGTCCCAGGTCTTCAGGGTTTATGCCATCGCCACCGGTCTTGCGGGTGCGTTTCACCATTGATGCGATTGGGCCTCGTCCGCGGGATCACTGCGTCCCGTGCGCGCGGATATTTTTCTAACTGAGCAAGCAAGCGGAGGCCGCTAGGATAGACCACCCCGCGGGCGCGGGTAAAGAAAGAACGCAGTGAGATTACTTCGACCTGTTCTTCGATCGAGATTCGACGATATCGTGCGCGCGGAGCAGGTTCGAGCGCATCGGCTAGCTCTCCCTAGACCGTGCACGCGAAACCCGTAGCGCTGCCCTGCCCCGGCCTCAGGCAGATAACCGTCCAAGACGAATCCGCTTACCTCGGGGAGGTCCGCGCAGGTCTGGCGCCCTTCCTCGGAAAGGCAGAGTTCGACTCGTTCCGCAGCCTCGGAGAAGACCGAGAAATTCGTGCCCGCGCCATCGTACGTCGCACCGAGCGGGTACGGCTGGCAGGGCCCAGACTTTCATTTGTCTGGGCGCTTGGGCCGTTGCGAGGTGCGCGGCTGTGGCTTCTTCTCAGGTTCGGGCGGTTTTGCGGCGGCGACGCGCGGCCTGAGAGGCGGCATCCTGGCGGGCGCGGTTTGAGATCGTTCCTCTTGCCTGGATGGTCGGGCCTCGGGCGAGTTGCCGTCCCCCCCTTCGGCAACAGACGGAGACATGTGGGAGGCAGTCTGGCGTTCCTTCGTGCGCGCCTCCCAGATCCTCTCGGCCTCCATCCAGTGCTGAAAATGCTTCCCCTGGGGGCGGCCTTCCTTCTCCCAGAGCTGGAATGCGATCAGTCGAATCTGTTCCTCACGATTGGTAACCACTTCTTTTCCCCTCGTCGACTACTCCGCCGGTACCTGATCCTTTCCGTTGTTGCTTCGTCGCGCAGCGCCGACCAGGACGGGATTCCGTTTCATTCCGCCATTGCGGTTCCAGTCCGGGGCAATCACAGGGACTGCCAATCGCGGTTCTGTTGGCCGGAAGGGCACGGGCATCACGACCCGGCTTGAACGTGTAAGCAGACCAAGTTCCGATAGATAGGGCATCTGGACCCGCTCGATGACCGCGCTCCAGGTGTAGCGGGCCGCGGTATGGCGAGCCGCCACGCGCATCCTCCGGACCACATCGCCGGACGTGGTCAGGTACCCGATGTGGTGGACGATCTCGCGCGGGTCGTTCGATTGGAGAGAGATCGCGTCGTGTCCAGGCGTCACATAGTCTTCGCCGGTGCAGCCGACGAGTGCGATTCCGCCGACCGCCATCGTCTCCAGGCCAACCAGCCCGAATGGCTCGACGCCGCTGTTTGCGAGAACCGCGTCGGCGACGTGGAACAGCACACGCATCTGCTCTTCACTCAGGTAACCGTCGAGCACGACCATGTCGGAATCGAGTGCCGAGCGGATCGCCTCCGTCATCGGCTCCGGGCCGTTTCCAGACCACCGGACGCGGGCAAGCTTGAGCCCCCGTTTTTCGGCCCGGGCCATTACTTCCTGTCCGTGTTGTTCAGAGCCGCCGCGGGCGATGAAGAATGGCGATCCTCCGAGCCGCTTCGCGTATGCGACCGCATCGACGGCCATGTCCCATCGCTTGTCCGGGTCCCAGCGGGCGACTTTGGCGAGGGTAAGCCGGCCCTGAACTGCCCTCGCGAGCTGAGTGCAGGCCCGACGATCGAGCGGCCGCAGCCAGCTCTCGGCGATCCCGTTGGGGATGACCCGTGCGTCGACCCCATACCGCCAGAGCACGTGCTTCATGTATTTGCTGACGGTGGTGATCGCAGCCGCCAGTTTCAGGGCTGGCCAGTCAACCCGTTCGAAGCCAAAGGTGTTGTTTGCGTTCCAGAGCAGCTTGACGTTCCGCTGCCAGCCGTTCCGGGCGATGACGCCCCCAAGGCCCAGGACCGAACCCGCGGTCTGCCATTCCTCGGCAAGCACGACGACCTTGCCGCCATTTGCGATCCTCTGTGGCAGGAACTCGTGTTCGAGCCAGAAGGGAATGGACCTCGTCCAGTCGGGCAGCTTGCCCTCTTCTCCGTCGTACACGCCCCGTGGATGGTGCTTGCTTATCCACTGGCACCATCGGTGCAGGTGGAGCTTTCCGCCGACTTTGACTTCGTGGCCCGGCAGGTTGGGGTCACCGATGAAAAATACGTGCGTCTCGATGCCCATGCGCGCCAGGGCATCTGACAGCCCGGCCACGCGTGTCCCAAGGCCGCCGGCGTGCGAGTAGCGGTCAGGGCCTTCGAAGCTCAGGATGACGAAGGTGACCTTATCCAAACTGCGCCCGCCCTCCTCTCAATCCGGACGACGCGCTGCCCTGGGCATCCCGGCGAGTCCTCGGCTGGTGCGCGTCCCGCCACGATGCGCGCCATGCCCGCGGACATCTGCCCCGGCGTCAAAAAATGCTGATGAAGTCTGCCTCGGTTGTAACCGGAAGTTGAACGGCTAATACCGTATCCGAAGCAAAGCTGAAGAGAGTCACGAATTCGGTAACTAGTGTAACGCTTTGGGAACAATCGCGTTTCATAGCGGTTACATAGCGGTTACACGTATGCGGGCTCCGTCTGCAGGCCCGTTTGAGATCGGTCACACTTTCGGCTTTCAGATCTTGACCCCCCGGCCGGTTGCTGCGATGGTGAGAGTCCCTTTGATTCCCGCGGAGGTCTGCCATGCCCGAAAATCGGTCGCCGAGGCCTGGCAAAATCCAGGGGGGCAGCGCGCGCGCCGAAACCGCGCAGGGGATCAGGTCGCTCCTCAGAGACGAGGATGTGTACCTGTTCAACGAAGGTACGCACGCCAGGCTGTACCTGAAGTTTGGCGCACATCTACTTCCGCCTGGCAATCCCGAAGGAACATATTTCGCAGTCTGGGCGCCCAACGCCAGAAGCGTGGCAGTGGTCGCCGATTTCAACCGCTGGGACCGAAGCGCCAATCCCCTGGCCCCGCGCGGCAGTTCGGGTATCTGGGAGGGATTTGTTCAGGGCGTCCGCGAGGGCGCCGTCTACAAGTACCACGTCGCCTCCCGATACTCTGGTTACGCCGTTGACAAGGCGGACCCTTTCGCGTTCGCCACAGAGCTGCCTCCCGGCACGGCGTCCGTTGTCTGCAATCTCTCCCACGAGTGGCGTGACGCCGCCTGGATGGCCGGACGGAAGGAACGTAACTCCCTCTCGGCGCCGATGGCCATCTACGAAGTCCATCCGGGCTCGTGGATGCGGATCCCGGAGGCGGGTAACCGCTCGCTCAACTACAGGGAACTTGCTGACAGGCTCGCCGAATACGTGACACGCATGGGGTTCACCCATGTCGAATTCCTGCCGATCATGGAGCACCCGTTCTACGGGTCGTGGGGCTACCAGACGTCAGGCTATTTCGCCCCGACCCGACGGTACGGCTGGCCGCCCGACTTCATGTATCTGGTCGATACCCTGCACCAGGCCGGCTGCGGGGTCATCGTCGACTGGGTGCCATCGCACTTTCCTACGGACGAGCACGGGCTCGGTTATTTCGATGGCACCCACCTTTTCGAGCACGCGGACCGGAGACAGGGCTTCCACCCGGACTGGAACAGCCTGATCTTCAACTACGGGAGGAACGAGGTCCGAAGCTTCCTTACGAGCAGCGCGATGTTCTGGCTGGACCAGTATCACGTCGATGGACTGCGCGTGGACGCAGTGGCTTCGATGCTCTATCTCGACTACTCGAGGAAACCGGGCGAATGGATCCCCAACCGCTACGGCGGCAACGAGAGCCTCGAAGCGATCTCATTCCTGCGCTGGTTCAACCAGTCCGTCTTCCGGGAGTTTCCGGACGTGCAGACGGTAGCCGAGGAATCGACGGCGTGGCCCATGGTCTCGCGTCCGACCTACGTCGGGGGACTTGGATTCGGCGCGAAATGGGACATGGGCTGGATGCACGACACCCTCCTGTACATGACCAGGGACCCCGTCCACCGGAAGTACCACCACAACAGCCTGACGTTTCGCATGCTCTACTCGTTCGCCGAGAACTTCGTGCTCCCGCTCTCCCATGACGAGGTCGTGCACGGCAAGGGGTCCCTGCTGGGCAAGATGCCCGGCGACGACTGGCAGAAGTTCGCCAATTTGCGGCTGCTCTTCGGATACATGTACGGGCAGGCGGCGAAGAAGCTGCTATTCATGGGCGGAGAAATCGGACAGTGGTCGGAGTGGAACCACGATTCAAGCCTTGAATGGGACCTGCTGCAGTACGCGTCCCACCGGGGGCTGCAGAAATGGGTCCAGGACCTCAATCAGGCCTATCGCGCCAGGCCCGCGCTGCACAGGTTCGATTGCGATGCCCGCGGGTTCGAATGGATCGACCCCAGCGACCACGAGCAGAGCGTGCTGCTCTTC
>JACQUF010000357.1 GCA_016210435.1 Chloroflexota bacterium | reverse complement strand
GCCCGCTTGGCGTGCTCCTGGCCCCGCACGTCCGCGATATCCGGTCCCAGCGTCGATCCTGCCACCATGCTGCCCACGGGCCGGTTCGGCACAGGTTCGATCTGCTTCTCGCCGCGCAGGTGGGCGAGCAGCTCCGCGAGTGTCCGAACCGGCATCACCGTCACGCCCTCGACCAGCGCGGCCTCGGGCGCGTTCACGGTGGGGACGAACACCGTCGAGAGGCCGTGGTCCCGCGCCGCGGCGGCCATGGGCAGCACGCCGGTCGTGGGCCGCAGCGTGCCGTCGAGGGACAACTCGCCGATGAAGATCGCGTCGCGCGGCGGCTGGGGCGCCTGCCCTGTGGAGGCGATGACCCCGAGCGCGATGGGCAGGTCGTAGGACACGCCCTCCTTCTTCAGGTCGGCCGGGGCGAGGTTCACCGTGACGCGCTTCATCGGGAACTCGCACCCGGAGTTGCGCACGGCGGAGCGCACCCGTTCCCGCGCCTCGCGAACGGCGTCGTCGGGCAGCCCAACGACCGTCATGTTCGGCAAGCCGGGGAGCACGTCTACTTCCACCTGGATGACGGCCCCATCCAGTCCCACGATGGCGCACGAGAGGGCGCAGCCAAGCATTCCCCGCTCCAGAGGCGCGGCGTCGCCTGCATGGTACGTGGCGTTATTGAGGAACGTCAAACAGTTCGTGGCACAGCGCGACGATTCCTTCGAACAGGCCGAGCGCCGCTGTCCTGCACATGAGCATTTCTATCTAGTGAATTGGAAATTGTGCAGGGTACGGTCGAAGTCCTCCTCATACTTGGTCCACAACGGAGCGTAGATTGCGCCTTCGACCAGGTACGCAAACGATCTCTCAAAGTACACCACCGCTTTCCAGTGGAACGGGGAACTCCTATTGAGGCTGCTAGCGTGGTAGGTTCCTTCGAACTCAATCTCCCATGCTATCCCGAGCCCTTCTATGCACGTCTGGCGAACATCGGCGAACTTAGCATTATCCTTGTAGAAGCGCAGCAGAAAGGTTTCCGGGTCATCCTCACCGCTGATCCGTAGTGGCGGGAACGAGGCCACATACCCCGGCCAAGGCGAGAAGAGGTCAATGGGCCATGGGTACACGATGGGAACAAAGACCAGCATCCCGCCGGACGGGCTCTTGGCGCCTTCGATCTCCCATGGATGCGGCACGTGTATCTGGAAATTCCAGTACGAGTTCTTCAACCAGAAATTCTCTTTCTCCTTGGTGATGGGGTACTGCGGACACACGTGTTCGTCACGCGCGAGGCGCTCGAGGTGAGGAACGAGTTCTTTGATAGAAACGGCGAAACCCAATCCTTCAACACCCTCACCAATCATCTTGGAGACCACCACCCCGATCACACGCCCTCGTTGGTCGATTACTGCGGCTCCACTGTCACCAGGATTAATGGGCATGTCGGTTTGGAAGTAGGCAGTCCCGTTACTGTTCTTGCGTTTCGCAGAGATTATCCCACTGGTCGTCGTAGCGTCGCCTGCCAGCCCAAGGGCGAACCCCACCTTGATGACTGCCTCACCCGAGCGCACTTGGTCCGGATCTCCTGCGCGCAGGAACGTCACGGAGATTGCCTCGTCCAACGACAAGACCGCGACATCTGCAACCACCTGTCGCCCTCGGACTTTCGCAACATGAGTCGCCCCGTCTGGCATCTGGATCTTCACCTCGGCGTCATGCGCAACCACATGATTGGCCGTGACCAACGTCTTGGCGTCGTTGAGCAAAAAGGCGGTTCCCGTCCCCTTCTTGGCGATCACCTTGAACGTTGCCGCTGATGCCGCCTCTGCGATATCTGCCGGTGATGGTGTGGGAGTTGGAGTTGGGAGGGGAGCCGGCGTAGGAGTTGGGTGAGGAGTCGGCGTAGCCGTTGGGATCGGCACCGGCGTGGGCGTCGCGGTTGGGCGGGGTTCGGGCGTCGGGGTCGGTGTGGAGGTGGGGACAGCGGTTGCGGTTGGTGTGGCTACAGCAGTTGGCACGATGTCGGGTGTAGAGGTTGGTGTGGCGATCGGCGCAGTTTCCGGCGCGGCTGTCGCCACAGGCGTCGGGCCGTGTGGGGATTCCACGGTTAGGGACTCGGTCGGAGCGGCAAGGGGCGCCACCGCAGGCGCACAGGAAACAAGTGCCGCAATCGCGCCCAGAATTGCGAACGCATGGCGCACATTCGTCTCCTTGTCTCCTGGGTGGCCCTACGCCGTCCTCGTTGTACTGCCGGGGCACGAAAAACGCAAGGGGTTTATGGCACAGACGGCTCGGGTGAAGCCACGGAGCACTAATGCACATCACAGAAGGCGTGCGGGTGGCATTTGCGATCCACATACGTGCCCATGCGGCCCGGAGGGTTCACCTCTGTGAAGGGCTGAAGTCATCCTTTCCGTGTCTCCGTTGTTCGCCGGTTCTCCCGCGCGACGCGTCCCGGTACCTTTCGCGACCGGCTTCTGTTGTCCTTCCCTTCGCCGAGGAGACCTTCGGCCTCACTGTGTTGGGGGTGGTGGGGCGGGACAGGCGTCTCCCAGGGCATTCGCTAGAGCCCGTGCGGTGGAAACGGTCCGCCTCCTTGGTTCATTGAGCTATTCTCGGCGGCGTTCCGCGACCCGCGCTAGGCCTCAGGGCTGGCAGTGTCGGGTGTCCGAGCCCGAACGCCGACCCGTGCTCGTAGGAAGAGGGGCGCCGGCGCGATCATGCCCGCCATGAACAGGACAAGCACCGCCGTCGACAGCAGGGAACCCTCGTCCATGTGGCCAAACATGATGTACTCACTGAACGACGCCGACAGCAGCGCCGGCAACCCGCCAACCCAAAGCATGATCCATGCCGAACGCTGTCCCTGGCGGAGCCCAAACCAAGCCAGTCCTATTACGAACAAGCCCCAGGCGGCGCTCATCGTTCCCACTTGATCGGACACGTGCATCGTCCACTCCACGATGAGCGGATTGAGCGCCTCGGCCTCCGTGCGCGTCATGTTGATCTCTTCGGAAAACCCCCCGTCGCGGTAGAAGGGGTGGTCGCCCACGACAAAGAAGACTCCTGTCGCCACAGCAATCAACCCGCCACAGGCAGCGAGCGCGGCGGCGATGTTGAGCAGCCGCCGGTTCTGCCTCACCCACGGCGGACGCAGTTCGATGGGTGCTTCGTGGATCATGGTCTCCTCGATGCGGGTCACGGTCCCATCCTCTCTGTGGACACGTCACTCCCTGAGCGACGCGGTCCACACCTGCGCTGATCAGAGCGCCTGCCAGGATCCCGCTCTACGCAACAGGCTCACGACCTGACGATGCGTGCCAGTGGATTCGTCTTCAACGCACGAAGGGGTGAATCGCCCCGTGGCGAGACGATCGTGTCATGCGTCCGGCTGGAATTGGGCTGGCTGGCGCGCGGTCGAGCTCATTGCGGTTGTCAGTGCCGCAAAAAGGCACGAGCGTACCCAGGGGAAAGCGGTTGCGCCGTGCGGCCTCGATGGATGTGCATCGTCACGGGCAGGGCGCCGCGTCAAGGTACCTTTCGCGACCGGGTTCGGCTATCCTGGCGTCGGAACAGACCACGAGAGCGCAGGAGGGACCATGGCGGGACGTGTGGCAGGCAAGGTGGCGATCGTGATCGGCG
>JACQUF010000356.1 GCA_016210435.1 Chloroflexota bacterium | reverse complement strand
GGCCACGGCCGATACCGTTTCCGGTAGAAACAGGGTCGGCACGATGATCGGGTCGCCGCTTTCCTGGATCGAGGCGAGAAGCGCCAGGCTCTCCACGTGACCCTCCTCGTGCGGGTTGAACGCGTTCACGAAGACACTCGCGTCAATCGTGTACCGGTTGTCCCCTGATGGGGTGGCGCCGGCAGTCCGGCGCGCCGCACGTCGAGCGGCAGCCACCTATCTTCGCATTGCCGAGAGGAGCTTCACGCCGCTCACTGCCGGGCGAAACCGCCGTTCCAGGCGCCGCCCCGCGCGTATGAAGGCGGTCCACGCGGCCGCGGGATCGGTTGCGCCAGATGCCGGGGATATTTCGGCGGCCTCGTCGAGCGGAAGAATCACGCCAGCGGCCCGGCCTCGATGCGTCACGATATAGGAAGCTCGCTCCTCGCGAACGCGACGCAGGATACTGGCGGCATGAGTCTTCAACTCTCGGATGCCCACGACCCTCTCGGATGGCTCGGGAGGGTAAGGCTCGATGTGGTCTCTCATGTGGTCACATTATCCCTGAGGCGATAGTGAGTCAAGCGCAAAGCAATGATTGAGATGCCCTGGACGAGATGGCCACGCTCGGCACCCCACGCACCGGACCTTACCCCGTGCGGCCGTTCTGGCTCGTAGGTCGCGGTTTTTTGCGCCCGTACCACGCCATCTGTGCGACGTATCCCAGCTTCTCGAAGAAGGGCTCATTGCCTGCCTGAACCCCGAATCCCAGCCCGGTGGGGCAGGCTTGCCACGCCCGCTCCATCAGGGCGCGTCCGATACCATGCCGCTGATATTTGGGGTCGACCATGATTTCCGGAATGGTCCCGAAGAAGTAGCCGTCCGTCAGAACGCGCACGCAGCCCACCAGAGTCTCGTCGCGCCATGCCGTGACGTTCAGGGTGCGCCGCAACGCCTGGTCGGCGAGCGCTGACTCGTAGTCGCCCGGCCAAACCCGTTGGGCCAGGTCGAGAAAGTCTGTCGCTTCAAGCGCGGTGTCGTTCACCACATAACGAATGGTTGGGCCGTCGGGTCGACTGGTGCCCATCACATCTCTCCCCACCGCGGTGACCGGTTTCGAGCCGCTGTCGCTGGCGGTCCTCAAGCAGATCGAGCGGATCGGCGAGACTGATCTTTGGGGCGAGGTCAACGACTGCCGGATCGCGAAGCAGAGCCCGGCCGCGGTGAAGGGCGTTGAGCCCCTCCCGTTCGCGGTCCCAGGGCAGTTCCATCGGATCGGCGAGACCGACCGGGCGGACGGCATGGCTGACTACGTGATCGTCCCGGATGGTCCCGCCACGGTGACCGGCTTCGAACCGCTGCCGCTGTCGATCCTGAGGGAGATAGTGCGGATCAATCGGGAGCACTGACCTCGGGTAGCCGACCGCAACCTGGTGGCACGGCTCGCCAGGCCTGCCGAAAGGACGCCCACCGCTGCTCCGGTGGGCGACCTGGCGTTCGCCGCTGTTCAATGGTCGGGCACGCTTGGTGCGGACATGGCATCCGGCGAATCAGTCTGGGTACGGTCTTGACCAACCCTCCCCGAGATACGAAATAGCAAGCTTCCGGTAGGCCATATAGCAAGTCCTTGCTATGCCTCCCGTGCGCGACGGCGTTTCAAAGATCCCTGAACACCGCGACGACTCAACCCCCCGCGCGGCCCGAACATGGTCCCCAAAACGAACGGGGCCGATTGCCCCAGGCAACAGAGGCCATAGAGGCCTCGAGGGGAGGGCACAGATGCTCGAGACCACGTCCACCGACCGATCCTCACGGAAGACGAACCAGTTCGAAGAGAAAGCAACCGAAATGAAGACCAAGACGATCGCCCGAGACAATCGAATAGATCTCAAGACCAGGATCCTCACCACTGTCGCAGGCCTGATCGCAACGACCCTGATCGGCGGATCTGCGATGGCCAGCTACAGCGCATTCGACGAGGGGAACGGCAGCCAGCCTGCGCCTTCAGGTGCGTGCAATCACGTGCCACAGCCATACGACCCGCACGACGCGGAAGTCCAGCCCGAGTTCGGGTGCGGCGAGGAGAGAGTCGAACTCAGTCTCGCGTACCCGGTCCACATGGACGAGTCGGAAATCCTCCTTGCGATCGGCGGGGAAGGCGCGGGCAAGAAGGGGCTCGCATTGAGGATCGCGAGAGATCCGATGCCGTACGACCCGCACGACGCCGGGGAGCTTGTCGGGGCTGCCGTGACTACCCGGACGGTGATCGGCCCGATCACCGGGACGCTGAACACGTTCGATGAGTCAGCGATTACAGCCCTGTTCGAGCGGAACAAGGTTCCGGGAAGTGGGGCTCTTGCCTTCCCTCTTCCTTACGACCCGTTCGACGCAGACGTCATCCTCGGAGTGCGGGTGCCAGCCGCTGGCAAAGGTGTCGGCCTACCGGCGCTGAACTACCCGGTGCACATGGATGAGTCCGAAATCCTCGTCTCGTTCGCAGTAAGGGCCTCGGACGGGTCTGTCCCCAACGTTGGCAGGAACGTCCCACAGCCGTGGGACCCCGCCGACTCGACTCAAGGCAACTAACCCAGATCCCGGGGTCCGATCCCTCTCGGCGCCGGGACCGGGTTGGTAAATCCGGCAGATCGGCCGCCCTCAGCCTGGGGCGGCCGATCTGTTTGTGCGTCTGGTACCTTTCGCTGGCGCCAGCCGGGCTGGCACCACGGGGATCCAATGGGTGCGAAGCAGTGGTCACCGGCTCACTGTCAAAAACGTCATGAGTTTGGCCAGCATCCCGGTCATCGAGGCACGCGGTCATACCCCGGCCCGGGCGGGCGGGGAAGGGGAGCAGTGCCCCCATTGGGGCTAGATACGGATTTCCCAGTGAGTGGTACCCCCGGTGAGATTCGAACTCACGACCTTGTGCTTAGAAGGTGCAAACCGTGTCTGGCGGACACCTTCTGGACCGGCGCCTCAGCAAAGCTGAGTTAGCCTTGCGAGCGGATTCGGCGGGCCTGGCCAACGCGGCTCAGGCCGCTCGTTGTCCGGTTTGAGCATAGGTGTCTGCGAGACAACGGTCAACGGGTTCTATGTCCCATCCCATTGCTTGCGGGACGCCCGAAGCAAACAGTCGGAAGGTCGGTGTCAACCACCTTTCTGAGAAGCAGGTCGCCTCGTTCATGGGCCCGACGGGGATGGAAGGCAGCGCTGGACGCTCGAAGTCGATGAGAACGAGGCCGCGATCGTGAAGCTGATCTTCAAGCTCGCTTCAAGCGGGTCGGGATTGAGGTCGATCGCGACGGAACTCCGCAAGAGAGGCGCACTGACTCGCGCCGGTCGCCCGTGGAACAACGTCAAGCTCCACAAGATCCTTACGATCTGGCATACACCGGTACCCTGTTGTGGGGCCGGACCCGCGGGCCAGATCACGACAAGGCCTCACAGCCTCCGATACAAATCGAAAACGCCTGCCCGGCGATCATCGATCCGGCCGAATTCGCGAAGCTGAGAGCCGCGCTTGCCGCCCGGTGCCCGGCCCGCCTTCACCCGCGATTTGCCGCCAGCTCGTACATGCTCTCCAGGATGCTCAAGTGCGCCCGGTGCGGATGCTCTTTAACGGGGCATGTCGCCAAGTCAGGGCAGTTTTCCTACTACTGCTGCAGCCGCCGGTCCCGTGAGGGTGCCGGAGCATGCCGCCAGCCCATGATCCCCAAGCAGACGCTGGAAGGGGCCGTCCTCGAGCGCACCCGAGAACTGCTTCTCGACGAAGCCAATCTGCACAAGCTGGTCAAGGCCGTCAATGACGGCCGATCACGGACGTGACACGTCCTCAACGCTGAAGAAGCTGCAAGAAGAGGCCCGAAACGTCGATCGGCGGCTGCGGCCTTATTTCGATGCGTTTGAATCGGGCGAGCTTGAGCCGCGTGAGTTCGCCTCCCGGGTCAGGGAACTCCGGGTCCCTTCACGGACAGATTCGATCTACACGCTGATCGTGGGCAATGATCCCCGCCAGCTGTCGTTCGGGTTCGCGTTGGGCCCAGGGAGTTGATTCGGCGTGAGTTCAACGTCAGGCTGTCCGTGGTGAGCGTGGGTCGGCTGCTTCGAAAGCTGGGCTGTCTCCGCAACGTCCCTGTGGCGGGCCTACCAGCAGAACCCCGTGGCGGTGGAGCGGTGGAAGCGTGAAGAGTACCAGGCCATCCGCGCTGAGGCCGCCCGAGTGGGGGCGACAATCTACTTCGGAGACGAGGCGGGGGTGCGCACGGACTTCGACGCCGGCAGGTCACTGCCGCTGCGACAACCCCGAAACGAATCTTCTTGCGACCACTGCACAGGTATTGGATGCGTGAACTGCTGAGACAATGCTAACGCGAATACCTCGCTGGCAATTTGCTTCATTATTTGACTCGGCCGATTTCTAGCGGCATCGGTTGCGGCATTCAGCGACGAAGGCAGGCGAGGCCGACCACGTCTGGATGGTTGCAGAGATCGCCGCTCTCTTGCACAAGTCAAGCTGACCCACTACCCGGGCCCTGGATGCAATCACTGTTGGAGGTTGGAGGAAAGAAATGTTCATCGCAGCGGTATTCGGTTCGCACAAGGTCGGACGTGCCCCATGGCGGCCTGACGAGAAAATCAGGACGCTGACCCTCTTTGGTGGTCTGTCGTTGGACTTCCGTCAAGCGCAACTGCCCGAACGAGGTACTCGGATCATCTCCTGGAGCTTTTTCGGCGGGCCCAAGGTCATCGTGCCCAAGGTCGTGCCGGTGACTGTAAGCGGGATCACGCTTTTCGGACGCCATGACGTAAAGGGCTCATCAGCCGTGGAAGGTACGGCACCCGGCGCTTCGGGCCTGAAGATCAAGGCCTTCACCTTTTTCGGTGGGCTTCACATCACAGATGAACCGTAGGAGTGCCTATGGAGCACGATCCGTGCGTCTGTATCTCTTACGCGGGATCACGCGGCAGGTGAAACTCAACCCCGGCGGTCCTGGGCAGTCGCCGCGCCAGTTGACCGATACGGCCCAATGGTCGGCGATCCACCGTTACCTAAGCGTCACGGCCAGGTAGCCGAATGGCCAGTGTGGCGGTGTTCAAATTGTGAACACTCGACCCTGCCCGGACTCCACCATAGTCGGTCGAGTTGGCAGATGCCGGCGCACCTTCACTGAAGGCCGGCACAGGCGGTTTCTCGTTCCGCCGAGGGGAGGCCGCCGGGCGGCTTGAAAAAGCGCAGGCTTTCGTCGCGACTATGACATCAGCTCCCGTCATGCAGCCTGGCCAGCGGTCCTTACGTCGTTCACTGCAGTTGCCTTGGACACGCCGAATTCCCTTGCAACCTGGCTCAGCGACCAGCCCTTCATCCGAAGTTCCTTAGTACTCAATCGCCTAAATCTGGCGACGCGTTTGCCTTGTAAGAAATAACCCCTCTACGGCTACTGTCCTCCATGATAGGG
>JACQUF010000367.1 GCA_016210435.1 Chloroflexota bacterium | reverse complement strand
GCCGCCGCGTCGAGCGCCGGCAGGTCCTCCGCCAAAACCTGTACGACCGCGGCAACGTCCAGTTCGGATAGAAGCAGCCGGTCGAAGGCTGGCGCCTCCCGGATGGGATCCTGCTGTCGCGCCGCCTCCAGCCGCCGCTCCACCTCCTGAATGGCTTCATCGATATCGGCGCGCGTTGGCAGCATGCAAAACTGTTCGACCGTCAGAGGCCCGCGCGCTTCGACCGGGATTGCGGCTGCTCTCGCACGCAGCTCGCTGTTGTGGCCTTCGATCTGCTTGATCGCCTCTTCTTGCTGCCGGCTCAGCGTCACAGCCTGCGCCCCAAGGATCAGCTCATGCAGGTTCTGCCGATGCTCCGCCGCGACGACCAAACCGGAATAGACGTTCCTGTCGACAAAGACGTCATCGAACACCGCCATGTTCGGCACCGTCCGGGTCCACGCATTATTCTGGAAGATCGCCGCCGGCGGTCCGCCGTCGCAGTCGAGCACGACATGCGGGGGATGCACGGAAGCGAGCCGTCGGCGCTCCGCGATCGGAATCGGATCGCCTGTCGCCAGCGACCGCACGATGGCCGCGAGCGTGCTCTTGCCCCGGCCGTTCTCGGCATAGATCAGGGTTAGCGGCGCGAGATCAATGGTCCCGCCCGCCGCCACAGAATCGAACAGGCCGATGTTTCGAAGGAGCTGAAGCCGCCTGATCATCGTGGTAAATCCACCTTGCCGCTGCGCGTTGCTATCGCCGCCTCTCCTCTTTCAATTGCTCGCGATCAGCCTCAACCTACTCCGCCATCCCCTAGGATAGATCCGGATGATATCGGCGTTGCCCTGCTGCGAAGGTGCTGGGAGCCTTGTCAATCGGGGTACCGGACGGTACGGGCCTAAGTTAGCGGCGGTGATCGTCAATGTCCAGCATCGGATCGATCCGCAACTCAGAGCGTCTGATCTTCCAAAGATATTCCCCCGGCGCGTAGGGACTTTTCAGAAACTTTCCCCTGCCTGGACTGAAACTTTCCGCCGCCTCGGCCTGCCGGCCAACGCTCCTCCCGAAACGGGTTGCGCACGGCCTATCGGGAGACGGGGATGGTGGAGGTTCGCGAGATCGTCCGGGGGTGGTTGGCCGGCGACCGCTTGGCCGGGACGCAATCCGAGCCGAGATCAAGGCGCGGCGGCCCGCTGGAATGCTCTTGCTGGAACGTAAATCTTGGCGCTCGTCCGCGTCACGTCTCCTCGAACGATGAACTGTGAGACCTGATACGCCACGGAGGCCTGCCGCCGACTGCCGTTGTCACCGTAAACCGCTCCGGCGCCTCCTCTGATCGGCGACCAAGCGGGATCTCGGTCACAGTGATCCCAGGCGGGAGTCTTCCTTCCAAGGAATGCACGGTGAGTTCCTCTACGAAACAGTAGAGGCGGTCGAGCATGGCCTTTACGAATGCCGTAGTAGGTTGACCCGAAATAAGAGGCTCGTCCACCTTGATTCTGCCGTCGGTCTCCATGTACTTCACTCGCGGTAATGTCCATCCCTTGTGCTCGATAGCGTTGCGGCTTTCCAGCAGTCGCTCAGACCACTGCGCACGTGTTTCGCGCAGATACTCTGCCAGAAGAGGGTCGACCTTCTGCAGGGCGGCCACGCCCTTCTCGAATGGGGCCTGCTTTTGGTAGAGAAACCCGATGCTGCCCTGAAAGTGCGAGACCAGTTTCTGCATCCCCTCTTTGAGGGCGCGTACGGTGCTGTTTAGAAACGTCTCTACCTCCTTGCGCAGCGTCGTATCGATGCTCTCGTCGATGAGAACAGTGCTTCCCTTGAGGCGTCCGATCTCGCCCGAACCCACTCTGCGACAATGGTCGTCCCAAATTCGTAAGATCTCGTGCGCTGCCGTGCGGGCGCTGAGGAGCGCAGAAACGACGACATCGTATCGGTCATCAAAGGCTGTGCGGGCCGAGGCATCAGGAAACGCGGTATCCCGTAAGCGTAAGATCCCTAGAAGCAGTCTGGCCCAGAAAGGTGAACTGGTCCCTTCGTCTGAGACCTTCTGAAAGACCAGCTTAGGCTGCTCGAGGCGTACCCTCATGTTCGATTGTTGGTGAATCCGCGCCAACATCCCGTTGAAGTGTTCCCGCGTGATGGGCAAGACATAGGAGATCTGCGCATCGGGCCTCCTGACGACCCCTGCTCGTTGCAGCGCCGCCGCATCGAGACCGAGGAAAATGAGAAGACCTTCCAACGGCAGCTGGCCACGAAGCACAATCGTACCGCCGTCTTGCCACGGAACGAACTCAATGGTCGACAAGATATTCCCCTGACCATCTTCAATGCGGACCGGAGGCGGCGCGATGTAGCGATCGTTGTAGAGATGTCTGGGCACTGCCACGAGCTCGCCGCTTAGGTTGTACTGATATCCTGTGATGACCACGGCGTGCCGTGAGACGCCCTCCAAGAGTTCTGCCCAAGCCGGTAGCCGGGCTCCGGGCGAGAAGATGCTCAGATGGGCAGTCAAGAACGACATCACTTTGTTGAACGTGTAGGCAGCGGTAGGACGCATAACAATCACGACGTACATAGGCGGTGTATAGTTGGTCAATGCTCCTTCCGCTGCAGGCAAAAGATCGGCGAGAGTCGAGTCGCCGGGGAATTGTCCGACGTAGTTGATTACGCCCGTGGAGGCTATCACCACCATGTCCGGCCACTGTCGGCTGGGGGTCTGTGTGTTTAACCGATCGAGTTCCGCGGCAATCTCTTCCAGTGGCAGGGCGGATCGAAGGGCGAAGATGAGCCCCATGGTGATCGTCGAAGTCGGCATCCCATCCAAACGGGGAGCCGGAGTCTTTCGCAGACTCTTGGCCGCGGCAACGCGCAGGTAGGAACTGCGGAGACCGTCGAGATCAAGGCTGTAGCTAACATCGATGATGGCGCCCACGGTATCAGCTGGAATACCTTCCTGGGTTGAGGAGCCGCGGGCGATGGGGGGCGTGTGTATTACCGAGGCGAACACATCTGTTCGCCTGCGATCTTGATCAGTCACGCAGCCTGGAGAGACCTGGAAGGGCCAGCCCAAGAAACGGCCGAGAACATCGTTGAGAACGCCCGGGAGAGATGCTTCTGTCGCGAGCGCTACTCGCTCCCCAGCGCTATGAACGTCTTGAGCGATTCCCATCCTGGCTCCCGTACCGATTCTACGGCCATCCGGCGACTGTACTGGAGGAGAGGCTGTATCCGGGCTGCAACTCGCGAAGGGGCGGGAGTGTCAACAACGGTCGGTGTCGCGAACAGGACCTCTCTCCTGCCTACGCACCTCTGTGCCACGACGGGTTAGCGTCCCCTCCCCCTCGGGATGCAAATCCTGGCTGGAGAAGCCCGGGAGATCGGGCACTTGCCAAGAGGGGACTCGAACCCGGCACTCTGCGACGCCCGAGAACACCGCAACAAAAACATGCGAGAGGTTACAGACTTGGCGCCGCTCGGGTCCTCAGATGATTGGATATTCGAACCCGTGTTCATCACCAGGTGAGGTCGGTCGGCACACCTGTTGGCGTGCTGCCGCGCTACCGGTCCATCACACGTGAGCCCGTGACCACGGGGCGCGGTGGCGGCCCCGAGTCGGGGCCGCCTACCTGGTAGGCG
>JACQUF010000345.1 GCA_016210435.1 Chloroflexota bacterium | reverse complement strand
CCGATCGGTGCTTGTTGAAGCCGGCGAAGTCGAATAGCTTACCGTGATCCCCATACTGCGATCGCACGGCTGAGCAGCTCCAGGCGATCCTCCTCGGCAGCGCCGGAGCAAAGGGCGACCAGGGCCGCAAGCCTGCGGTGGTACTTCACCTGCCCTTCCCGCTGCGACTTCACGTACACCGGCGGTAGATCTTGTGCCACAGCCGCTCAATATCGGACGGGTCCTCGCCGATGAGCGCCTCGCGGCAGGCCAGCACGGCAGCGCCCGTAAGCAGAGACCCGTTCCGGGGTGTGTTCGAGGATTCTCCCCAGCCGGAAATCCCCTCATCGGTATCAATAACCGCAAATGTCCATTGCCATTCACTGAGGAGGGACTTGTATTTCCGGTCTGTAACACGACGAAAGAAATCTGGGACCACCACGTAGGCGCGCACATCTGTGATCTTCATGATTCGTCTCTTTCTTCCGGCGCCACACCGCTCGACCCCGTAAGATAGAAATACCTACTTTCCGAAAAGTGGAGAATACGCCATGACTCAGACGAAGGCCAGACGCAAGGTAGTGAAGACGCTGCCCAGGGGGCAGGTCACGATCCCCGGCGAATTCCGTGAAGCCCTGGGCATCGAAGCCGAGACCCTGCTCAGCGTGTCTCTCGTCGGCGATCACCTTGAGATCGCTCCGCTGCGCCTGAGCGCGGACCTGCGGCGCTACACCGAGGAAGAGATCGACCGCTTCCTCGAGGAAGACAAGCTCGACAAGAAAGTCCGACGCAGTGTCCGCGCCCTTCTTCGACGTCGTGCGATCTAGGTGACCGGATCGGCGCCGCAGGCTGTAAGACCGCGCCGCAAGCTCGTGTTTCTTGACGCCAGCGTGCTTGTCGCGGCGGCACGCTCGCCCAACGGTGGCTCGGCACTGGCCTTGGAAGTCTGCCGCGGCCGCCGCTTTCGCGCTGCCATCACCGTCACGGTCCTCTTGGAAGCGCGGGTGAACATCGCCGAGAAGTTCGGCGAAGCGGAGTTAATCCGGTTCTACCAACAGATGGCTGCGCTGGAGCCTGAGATGGTCGCGCCCCCGGCCCGTCGCCGGATTAGAGACTGCGTGCCACTGACCACTGAAAAGGACGCTCATGTGCTGGCGGCCGCGCTTGAATGCCGCGCCGGCCATCTCCTGACGCTTGACCGCCGGCATCTGCTCACGGCTTTGGTACGGTCCGCAGGCCTCCCCCTCAAAGTCGAGACGCCCGGCGAATTCCTACAGGAACTTGCAGCCAGCGGTTGAACCACGCGGGCTCAGGATGATCCGATCCGCCTGAGGCGGATCACTTGGCACCGCCGGCGGGCGCAGGGCTGGTCGCACCGGCCGCCGCTGGCTGTGAAGGCATCGCCCGCTCGGCATCTACGCGCATGTCAGGCAGCCAGTGGAGCGAGCGGGGCAGCCACCAGTTCCAGTCCCCCATGAGCCGCATCGTTGCCGGAACAAGCACCGACCGGACGATCGTGGCGTCGATCAGGACCGCCGCGCCGAGGCCGAAGCCCATCTGCTGGAACATCACCAGGTCGCCCGCGGCGAACCCCGCGAAAACCGACACCATGATCAGCGCGGCGCCCGTGATCAGGCCTGCCGTGGACCTCAGAGCGAAGGCCACCGACTCGGTGTTGTCACGCGTCTGGTCGTAATGTTCGCGGATGCGGCTGAGCAAGAAGACCTCATAGTCCATCGAAAGCCCGAAGAGCACCGAGAACAGGAACAGCGGAAGCCATGCCTCGATGACGTCAACCTGCTGAAATCCGAGGACGCCCGCAGCAAACCCCTGCTGACTTACAAGGACAACGAGCCCGTAAGCCGCGCCGACCGACAGCAGGTTCAGGATGATCGCCTTGAACGGCACGAAGAGCGACCTGAACACGACCATGAGCAGGAGGAAGCTCAGGGACAGGACAAACGCGAAGACCACAGGCTGCCAGACGTCGACCAGGTGGAAGAAATCCACGTTCAGGGCCGTCGGCCCCCCGACGTAAACCGGTGCTGGGATCCCGGCCGCCGGGATAATCTCCGATCGCAGCCGCTTGATTTCCTGGACGGCGGCCTCGCTGGAGGCGTCAGCCTTGATCGGAACGATGAGGCGCCCGAGGTCTCCAGCCGGATTCACCTCGAGCTGGCCCGGCGCAAACAAGCGCTCGTTTGCCAGCTGCGCGTTGAGCCGGTCGATCCCCTCCTTCACGGCAGGCGATCTCGGGTCGGCGTCGATCACGACTTCAGCTGCTCCAAGGTTGCCGAGCGCCGCGGGG
>JACQUF010000355.1 GCA_016210435.1 Chloroflexota bacterium | reverse complement strand
CCAATGGACCTTGCCGATCTGCTCTTCGCTGTGCACGACATCGAGGGCATCGAGAGGATCCGTTTCCTGACTTCCCACCCGAGCGACATGACGGAACGCATCATCCGGGCAGTCGCTGACCTGCCCAAGGTATGTGAAAACCTGAATCTTCCCTTCCAGGCTGGTGACGACGATGTGCTCGCTGCGATGCGCAGGGGTTACACGCGCGCCGAGTACCTGGATCTGATCGGCGAGATCCGAGCCGCGGTCCCGGGCGTGGCCATCACGACCGATCTAATCGTCGGGTTCCCTGGCGAGACCGAGAAGCAGTTCGAACAGACACTCGACATGCTGCGAGAGGGGCGATTCGACAAAGTGCACGCCGCGGCCTATTCCGAACGCCCGGGCACCATCGCCTCCCGCAAGCAACCGGACGACGTAGACCGCGCTGAGAAGAAGCGCAGGCTCGCGGCCGTAGGCGAATTGCAAGAGCGGATCTCTGCGGAAATCAACGCAGAGCTCGCGGGGAAAGAATTCGACGTTCTGATAGATGGCGTCACTCGTGGCATTCCTTCTGGCCGGACGCGAACCGACAAGCTTGTCTACGTCTCCGGCGAGGCGCGCGTGGGCGACACCGTGCGCGTCCGCATTACCGACACCTCGCCGTGGTCGCTCAGGGCAGGAGTCCTTGAGCCGGCGGTCGCGCGGAGGTAACGCATGACGACGGTCTTCAAGCGCCCAGCGGTGGTCCCGATTACCGAGCTCGAGCAGTCCGCCTTCTGTACGACCGAGACGCTGCGAACAAAGACGCTCGAGGAGGAATTCAGGGCCGGTGTCCGCTGGCAGAAAGTGCCGATCCGCTATCTGAAGCTGTCGCCCGAAGAAATTGATGAAGGCATCGCGGCGGCGCGCGAGGCGCTTCAAAAGCAGGTAGTGGTGCTTGGTCACCACTATCAGCGGCCCGACGTAATCAAGTACGCGGACTTCCGCGGCGATTCCTACAAGCTCTCGCAGATGGCAGCCCGGGAGCGCGACTCGAAGTTCATCGTCTTCTGTGGTGTGCATTTCATGGCCGAAACGGCCGACATCCTGACGGCCCCCGACCAGGTCGTAATTCTCCCCAACCTTGCTGCTGGCTGTTCCATGGCGGATATGGCGCAGACGGAGGATGTGGAAGAGTCCTGGAACGAGCTTTCCAGCGTCCTTGGCGGTCCCGAGGAGGTGCTTCCGGTCACCTACATGAACTCGACCGCCGCCATCAAGGCTCTATGTGGCAGGAATGGCGGCATCGTTTGCACCTCGAGCAACGCCACAAAGCTCATGGATTGGGCGTTCGAGCGGTCGCAACGGATCCTGTTCATTCCTGACCAGCACCTGGGCCGGAACACCGGGCTGAAGTTGGGCATCCCGCTCGAAGACATGGTGGTATGGAGTCCGTTCGAACCGCTCGGTGGTCATACTCCGGACAGGCTGCGCAGGGCCAGGATCATCCTCTGGGAAGGGCACTGCTCCGTCCACACCCGCTTCTCGGTCAAGCAGATCGAAGAGGCGCGCACGCGGTATCCAGACGTCAGCATCCTCGTCCATCCAGAGTGCACGATGGACGTCGTCCAGCAGGCCGATCACGTCGGCTCGACCGAGTACATCGCAAAGATGGTCCGGGAGGCGCCGGCCGGGAGCAAATGGGCTATCGGCACCGAGATCAACCTCGTCAACCGCTTGGCCGAAGAGAACCCGGACAAGACGGTGTTCTGCCTCGATCCGATCGTGTGTCCCTGCGCAACGATGTACCGGGTTCACCCCGCCTACCTCCTCTGGGTCCTCGAAGGGCTCATGGCTGGCCTCGTCATCAACCGGATCAAGATCGAGGATGACGTCGCCGGGGAAGCCCGGATCGCCCTCAACCGCATGCTAGAGATCGCCGGCTAGCTGGGCGGACTCGGCGACGCAGTTGGTCCCAACCGGTCCTAATCTCGAGCGCATCATCGACGACGCGCTGGAGGAGGACCTGGCGCTCGGAGACCCGACTACTTCGGCGCTGATCCCGAGCCACCTCACGGGCCGCGCGAAGTTCGTGACGCGGCAGGCAGGGATACTGGCCGGAATCGATGTCGCGTTTGCGGTCTGCAAGAGGGTCGATGCCGAGCTCAGGACAAAGGCACAGCTCCTGGACGGGGATGTCGTCGAGCCCGGCTCGGTGCTGGGGACCGTCGAAGGCAAGGTCGCGTCGATCCTGACTGCCGAGCGGACCGCCCTGAATTTCCTGCAGCGAATGAGCGGGATCGCGACCCTGACGGGCAAATACGTGGCAGCTGTGCGCGGTACGAACGCCACGATCGTAGACACACGCAAGACCGCCCCCGGATTGCGATCGCTCGACAAGTACGCGGTGGCGTCGGGCGGCGGAAAGAACCACCGAATGTGTCTCGGCGACGGCATCATGATCAAGGACAACCACGTCGCGGCGCTGCGCGCGGAAGGGGTGAGCCTGACCCAGGTCGTCCGGAGAGCCCGGACCAAGGCGCCTCACACCTTGAAGATCGAAGTCGAGGTCGAATCTGTCGTAGAGGCCCAGGAAGCGCTGAAGGGCGGGGCGGACATCATCCTGGCCGACAACATGGGCGTCGAGGAACTGCGGAAAGTCGTGGAACTTGCGCGGGGCGCCGCGACCGTCGAAGCGTCGGGCGGGATAACTCTCGACAACGTGAAAGCCGTCGCGGCGACGGGCGTTGACCTTGTTTCGATCGGGGCGCTCACCCATTCAGTAGTTGCGCTCGATATCGGCCTGGACTACGAGTCGTAGTACGAACTCCCCTCGCCCCGTTAAATCGGGGAGAGGGTGGCTGAAAGCCGGGTGAGGGACCCTAATCCCGCGGCTGGAGGCGCTCGGCAGTATCCAGCCAGATCGTCACGGGCCCGTCGTTCTCGAGCCGCACGTGCATGTGCGCCCCGAATTCGCCAGTAGCGATCTTCAAGCCGCTCTTGCGGAACTCCGCCACGACCTTGCCGAACATCGGACCTGCGGACGCCGAAGGCGCGGCGTGAGAGAAGCCCGGCCTCCGGCCCTTCCTGGTCGTCGCATACAGCGTGAACTGACTTACGAGAAGGATTTCCGCCTTGCTTTCGAGAGAAGAAATCTCGAAACCGGTGTCCGCACCCTCAGGTGGAAACATGCGCATGTTCAGGACTTTAT
>JACQUF010000354.1 GCA_016210435.1 Chloroflexota bacterium | reverse complement strand
TGATTGCACGGTTCAGGAAAAGGTCCACCGCGGCTTCGTCGGCCCCGGCGACTGCCGCGGGCCAGGTGCCGCCCATCTTCCCGTAGGAAAGGACGAGGTCAAAGCAAGGGTAGCGCGCGGGCTCGAGCGGTTCGAATGTGAGCGAACCGACTGACGCGGCCTCAAAGCGAGGCAGGTTCGGGTTCGCGTGCCGCTCCGGAAAGAACAGCGCGACCTGGATCGGGTACCGCATGTCGGGAGGCCCGATCTGCGCCTTCACGCAACCGTCTGTCAGCTCGACCATTGAGTGCACGATGCTCTGGCGATGGACCACTACTTCGATGTTCTCGTATGGGACGTCAAATAGATAGTGGGCCTCGATCACTTCGAAAGCTTTGTTTGCGAGGGTTGCCGAATCGATCGTGATCTTCCGGCCCATCCGCCAGGTTGGATGTTTGAGGGCCTCTTCTGGAGATACGTTCTCGAGGCTCTCCCAGTCTCTCCCGCGGAAAGCGCCCCCCGAGGCGGTTATCACGATCCGGCGCACGCCCGCGGTCTCGCCGAACAGGCATTGCCATACCGCGGACGGTTCGCTGTCTACCGGCAGGATCACCGCGCCCGACGAGCGGGCGGCATCCATTACCTGCTTGCCGGCCATTACGATCACTTCTTTGTTCGCGAGGGCTACCGCCTTGCCAGCCTTGAGCGCGGCCATTGTCGGCTTCAGCCCTGCCGAACCGACTGTGGCTACGACGACAAGGTCGACCTCGTCGAGCAGCGCAAGCTCTTCCAGCGTATCGACCTGCCGAAAGCCGTCGCCAGAGGGCAGTTTGCCATCGCCCGAATGGATGTAGTTTGGTTTGAACTCGCGTATCTGGTCTGCGAGGAGGGCGAGGTTGCGCCCGGCGGAGAGGGCGACTACATCAAAAGCATCAGGAAACGCCCGCACCACGTCCAGAGTCTGCGTGCCGATAGACCCCGTGGAACCGAGGACGGCGACCCTTCTTACCCGCCTATCCATACCGACGTGTAGTATACGATGACCAGATTCGGCGCCAGGGAATCAAGCCGGTCCATGACGCCACCATGGCCGGGTATCAGGCCCCCGGCGTCTTTCACTCCTCCCCGCCGCTTGAACCAGGACTCCACGAGGTCGCCGAGCACGGACGCAATCGCGATCGCCAGCCCGAGAGCGGCCGCCTCCCACATTTCGATTCTGAGCGACAGAACGGACCGTAGCGCGAGGCCGGCAAGGACGCCTGCCACGAGGCCGCCCGCGGCGCCCTCCCAGGTCTTTCTGGGACTGATCGACGGCGCCATTTTGCGCCGCCCGACCGACCGGCCGGTGAAGTAGGCCGCGGTATCTACCGCAAACGTGGCGAGCAGTACCAGCAGCAGCCACCTCGCCCCATCGGGGCCTGATCGCAGGGGCGGGGTGTGCGCAAGCAGCGCGCCGAGGTAGAGCGACGCGGCGAGGCTCAGCAACACGCCGGATGCAGCGCCGCGCCGCTTTGGCAGCGCGCAGATGACAAGCACGGCAGCGACGATGGCCCACGCCGCAGTCCACCCCGCGCGGTCCGCGGCAATCGAGAGGCCGACAGCGACAAGTACGACCGGCAACAGTAAGATCGACGCCCGTCTGAACCCGGTCGTCCGGCTTATGTCGGCGATTTCGTACCCGGCCACGAGCGCGGCGGCCGATGCGAGTGCCGTTGTCGCCGGGACACCGGCGATCACGGTCCCAACGACGATGGGCAGGCCGATCGCGGCGCTGATCAACCGTCGCTTGAGCGCGCCCGCGGAAACGGCGCGCGCCGATCGGGACACGGCGCGGCCCGACGCCTGGGCTTCCAAGCTGTGGTCTAGTCGACCTTGCCGAAGCGGCGCTCGCGCCGGGCATACGCCTCGAGCGCGAGGTCGACATCTTCAGGACCGAAGTCAGGCCATTGAGTCGGCGTCGAATAGAACTCGCTGTATGCCGACTGCCAGATAAGGAAGTTGCTGAGCCGGAACTCGCCGCCTGTCCTGATGACAAGGTCGGGGTCAGGCAGCTCCGGGCAATCGAGATACCGGCGTATCAGCGCTTCGTCGATGTCCTCGGGCGGGACCCGGTCGGACACCATTCGCCGCACCGCGCGCACCAGCTCATCGCGCCCCCCGTAGTTGAACGCGACGTTCAGTGTCATTCCGGTATTGTTCGCCGTCAATCTGACCGCGTCCTCGATTTCCTTTCTGAATCCGGGAACGAGCCTCTCCAGGCTTCCGAGGTGTCGCACGCGGACGTTTTCCCGGTGGAGTTCGGCAACCTCGGTACGGATAACCGCCCGGACGAGGTCCATGAGGAAGGCGACCTCAGTTGCCGGACGTTCCCAGTTCTCGGTCGAGAACGCGTAGAGCGTCACGTGCTTGACGCCGCGCTTTGCAAGGTGGGCGATGACCCGCCGCACGTTGTCGGTACCGGCGCGGTGCCCCTCGGTCCGTGGCTGGCGCCTGGCCCGTGCCCAGCGGCCGTTCCCATCCATGATGATGGCCACGTGC
>JACQUF010000353.1 GCA_016210435.1 Chloroflexota bacterium | reverse complement strand
TGGCCGTGGCGGTCCGCAACCGCGGTTGCACTGGGCAGCGTGATCGAATGATCGCCTCCGAGGACGAACGGGACCGCGCCAGCGGAACAGATTTCTGTGATCCTCGTCCGAATCGCCGCGTGGCTGAGCTCGAGCGAGCTGGGCGGGCAGTTGGCGTCGCCGAAATCGACACCCCGGATATGCTTGAACGGGTATACCTCGAGTCCGAGGTGGTAGAGCGTCTCCGCCGGCTGCCCGAGGTAAGTAGCCTGCCGGATCGCTCGCGGCCCGAAACGCGCTCCTGGCCGATACACGACACCCATGTCCACCGGGGCCCCGACGATTGCGACGTCCGCTTTCAGCCGTCGCAAGTCATCTGCCGTCTCTGCGTATGGCAGGTGCAGATAGGTTGGAAGCCCGATGAAGGCCGGAGCGCGCCGCGGCGCGGGCCGACCTTCGCCCGCTTGCGCGTTTCGCCTGCGGGCGGGAGCTCTGCGCGGCTGACGCGGCATCGATCTCAGCCCTGCGCCTCGATATTCAGGGACGTTGTGACCGCGATACTGCCTTTGATACTGCGTGCGACCGGGCAGCGATCGGGATGGAGGGCGTGCGCGCGTTCGATCGCGTCGCGTTTCTGTACCAGTAGCGCCCGCTCCACATTGAGCTGGTATGACACGTGGATGCGCTTCAGGACGAGCACACCATCCTCTTTTTCAACCTCGCCGATCGCTTCGGATGAGAGGCGTCCCTCGCCCGCCGGCACCTGGCGCGCTTCCAGCGCGCCTCCAAAGGTGCCCGTCAATCAGCCTGCAGCGGCAGCTACCAGGTAATCGAGAGTCGCAGCGTGTGGCTTCCGGTCCCTGATATCTACGCCGTAGTGCGCGGCTATCTCAGAATGAACGTCGAACCATACCGGCTCGTCTTCCGAAGGCAGGTAGGCGCGGCGCAGCGATCCCTTTATCCGCTCGACGCGGACCCTGGAGCGGTAGACGACGGGACTTGTCATCCACCCACCCTCCGCTGTCTCCCCATCGGGAGACCCTTACGGCCTGGACTTCCCGTCGTGGTTGACGGCCTGTAGAAGCGCCTGGATGTAGCCATAGCAATACGCGAATGCGACTCCTTGTGCATTCGGGCCTGCGATGTGGGGCACGTGGTCGGGCATGAGCATGTACTTGTAGTTGACCTCCTTGTACACGCGCATCGCCTTGAGCATGTCCACATCGCCCTCGTCCGGGAATGTCTCGTAGAAGTCCAGCTTTCCGCCTCTGATATTGCGGAAGTGCACGTTGAAGATCTTCGAGCGCTTTCCGAACCAACGGATGACGTCGTAGATCTCCTCGCCCGGGCTGTCGAGCATCTCTGACACCGTTCCCTGGCAGAAGTTCAGGCCGTGATACGGGCTTTCGCGCAGCTGGACGAACTTCTTCAGGCCGTCGACGGTACCCAGGACCCTGGTTACGCCCTTGTACCCCGGCGGCGTGTACGGGTCGTGGGGGTGGCAAGCCAGGCGCACCTTGAACTCTTCCGCCACCGGAACGACGCGCGCCAGGAAGTAATCGATTCGGTCCCAGTTCTCTTCCTCGGGCAGGACGCCCGCGATTCCGGGCGCCGCTTTCTGATCGGCTTCCGCCCACCGGAATGTCGAGTTACTCGACCCGCCCCGACCGCTGGTTGGTTCCGTACGTGGGATGCCGATAATGTTGAGGTTGTACTTCGCCGCAGGAATTCCGGCTCGATTCAAGTTGCGGATGAGATTGCAGATAAGTTCGATCTCGCGGTCGCGTTCGGGGCTCTTGCCGAGCATGATGTTGGGGCTCTGGCACTTCTCGAGCGGGGTCGAACTCAGCGGAAGCTGCACCATGTCGAGCGTGAGTCCGTACGACTCAACCTTCTCGCGGTGCTTGACAAGGTCTTCGAGCTTCCAGTTGCGGGTGTCCCCGGGAGGGTCCGCACAGATGTTATTGACGCCAAGCTGCGCCCACACTTGGAAATCAGTGTCGTCTCTGGCCCCAACTTGAGTGCCTGCGTACATTCTTCCGGCTCCCCTGTCATCCCGAGCGTCATCATCCCGATTTCGCCTGAGGCGGATGAGGGATCGCAGGATACATCGTCGCAGCCGGCGCGGTAGCGGGCCTCTTCGCTAACATAGGGCCAGGGGACCAGGTGATCATATGACGAAGCTGGCGCAGGTTTATCGACGCCACGTGAGGACGGTGAAGACTGATGGTGGCCACGGAGAAGCCCGGGACCGGGT
>JACQUF010000352.1 GCA_016210435.1 Chloroflexota bacterium | reverse complement strand
GTTACGCCCTGGCGTCGCTCAGTTGCACGCTGCCTGTCTTCCTTGCTCTCGTCAGCAGCTCGCTTGCGACCGGTGGCCTGCTGTTCGCATTTGGACAGTTCGTCGTCTACGCGCTGGGCATGACGTTCGTCGTATTGCTGCTGACGTTGAGCCTTGCGGTGTTCAAAGGCGCCATGATCGGAGGTCTGCGCCGCATTCTCCCATGGGCGCAGCCGGTCTCGGCGGTGCTGGTGCTGCTTGCCGGCGGCTACCTCATCTTCTACTGGCTTACCGAGGGCGGACTGGCGGCGCGCTGGACCTAGTTTGATTTTGGTTTCATTTGCAGGTATTCGACAGCGTGCCGATGCCCTGGATCTCGATGTCCACCTTGTCGCCGGGCTTGAGCGCGTCCGGCGTCCCGGAAGTACCGGTGAAGATCATGTCGCCGGGCAACAGGGTCACGTACTTGCTGATGAACGAAACGCACTGGGCCGTGCTGAAGATCATGTCTGTGGTCTCGCACCGCTGCGCTTCTTTCCCATTGATCCGCCCGATGATGAGAATGTTGCTCGGGTCGAGGTTCGTCTCGATCCACGGGCCGATCGGCGAGAACGTATCGGCGCCCTTGGCCCGCCACCATGAGCGGTCCCCGCGTTGCCAGTCCCTGGCACTCACGTCGTTGCCGCAGGTGTAGCCGAAGACGTAGCTGAGCGCGTCCTTCTCGGAGACGTTCTTGGCCTGCTTGCCGATCACCGCGACCAGCTCTGATTCAGCATCGATCCGCGTGGAGTCGCGGGGCAGGACGATCGGGTCGCCGGGACCGGCGATTGATGACGACGGTTTAAGGAATGGCTCCGGCCGCTCCGGCTTCGCCGCGCCGTGCAGGTGCGATCCATAGTTCAGCGCCATCGCAAAGACCTTGCTCGGGTGCTGGATCGGCGCGAGCAGCCTGACCTCGGACAGCTTGTAGGTCTGCCCGGTACGCCTGTAGCCGGTCGCCCACGGAACTCCCGATACCTGATGGACAGTGTCGCCCTCGATCTCACAGTGGGCGGTGACGCCTTTTGCGGTGAATTTTCCGTATCGCATCTGTGTGACTCCCAATTCAATGTCCGCGGCGCTCCCGACCGCCCGGGCGACGCCATATCCCTTTGCGAGAAAGCAGGCGACAGTGTAGCGCGTCGCTGCTACGGCTTCACCCATGTCTCCGACCAGGCGAGGCATGAGCTGCTCGCCTGCCGGTCCCCGCGCATCTCCAGCCACGGCTTACGGGATGCATACTCCCCGTTGAGTGATAGCTGCGCCGAGCGTGCAGGGAAGAACGTGCTGAAGACTCCCAGCGTGCGATTGTTGAACCCCGGGGGCGCGTTCAACACAAACGGGTCCAGAAAGTCGTGCCAGGTGAGCATCAGCTCGTCTCCCGAGCTCACGACAGTCTCGATCGCTGAAGAATGTGGGTCCCCGGAGCGTTCGAACTCGGCGTAGATCACGGGCAACTGGGTGTCAGCGAACTCCTGGTAGAGCAGCGTTTCGATCGTTGTCTGAAGCCACCGGGCAACTGCGATGTTGTCGCTGTAAACGCGGACCTTGTCGCCGGTCAGCTTGCTCCTGATGAAGAGGGCGTGGCCGGTCCCTGCAGGCGACCAGAGCACGCGCCAGTGGCTGACACGGTCGGACATGGTCTTGCCGCCATCCTGGCTCAGCCGGATGAAGGAGTTCTCGCCGGTCATTAGAACGCGATTCGGATCGACGGGTGGTGGCATCGCGGCCTCCTGGTGATTGAAGTTGCGTGGTGCGCCGTGCGGCCCACCTTCGACGCGGCCGGGTTATCTTAGCGTCCCACGGGCTTCCAGGAGGGACTTATGGCATACGACCTTGTCATCAAGAACGGGACCGTAATCGATCCCGCACAGAAGCTTCACGCGAAGCGGGACATCGGCGTCGTCGGCGGAAGGATTGCCGCGGTTGAGTCCCACATCCCGGACCGCGATTCCCGCGACGTGATCGAGGCCGAAGGCCTGCTCGTCACTCCCGGCCTGGTCGACTTGCACGTCCACGTGTGGTGGGGCGTCGCGCACCTCGCGATCGAAGCCGATCCGCATACTCTCGCCCGTGGCGCAACTACTGTCGTCGACGCCGGGTCGGCAGGGGCCAACACGTTTCCGGGATTTCATCGATACGTGATCGAGAGGACACACGCTCGCACCCTGGCGTTCCTGCACATCTCGGGAATGGGGCAGCTGGACCGCGATATCGGGGAGTTGGAGGACATTCGCTGGGCCCGCGTCGATCCGGCAGTCGAGACGGCGCGCGCGTTCGGCGACTGGATCGTGGGGATCAAAGTCCGGCTGAGCGAGGCGATCGTCGGAGCGAATGACGTGGTCGCGCTGGAGCGCGCGATCGAAGCCGCTGGGCACATCCGGAAGCCCGTCATGATCCATATCGGCGCAACCAAGCATCCGCTGGAGGAGATCTTCGGAAAGCTGCGGCCCGGAGACATCGTGACGCACAGCTTCACAGCGCGGCCACCGGGGATCATCACGGATACCGGGAAGGTCCTGCCGGCGGCGATCGAAGCACGCAAGCGAGGCGTGATCTTCGACGTCGGTCACGGCGCGGGCAGCTTCGGGTTCCGGATTGCCGATCAGGCGCTCGCCCAGGGATTCGGGCCGAGCACCATTTCGAGCGATGTCCACGTCTACAACGTACGTGGACCGGTATTCGATCTCGTCACGACCCTGTCCAAGTTCCTGCACCTGGGCATTTCGCTGGAGGAGGTCATAGCGATGGCGACCGAACGGCCCGCGCGCGCGGTCGGCAGGCTGGGGGAGGTCGGGACCCTGAAGCCCGGGGCATCCGCGGATATCGCGGTCCTGCGGATGGCGGAAGGGCCGGTCACGTTTACGGACGCCCAGGGAGAGACGAGGCAGGGGGCCAGGCGATTACTGCCGGTGGTGACGGTCAGGCAAGGGCGTCGGCATCCCCCTTTGCACTAGGCTCCAGCTTCTCGGTGCCGAGGATGCGGGCGACCAGGCCGAGCAGCTCATCCACGACGAACGGCTTGGGCACGAACTCGCGCGCGCCGAGCGCAAGCGCCCGCCGGGCGACGTCAGGCCAGCCCTTGGCGGACATCATGACGACAGGGACGTCACGCGTCGCATCGTCGCCTTTCAGTTGCTTGAGTGCGGCAAAGCCGTCCATGACCGGCATCATCACGTCAAGGAGGACGAGGTCGGGGCGGTGGCCGCGGACCTTCGACATCACAGAGCCGTCGGCCGCCCCGATCGTCTCGTAACCTTCGCCTTCGAGCAGCGTAGTGATAGCCAGACGGAGGTCGTCGCGGTCGTCTACGACGAGGATTCGCTTCATTGGTCACCTCTAAGCGATAACCTCACCGTCTGGCTCTGCCACGGAACCAACCTTAGTGGGCGCTGAGGGTGGCCCCGGTAGTCGACGAGTTGAATTTCGGGGTGAGCTATGTCCTGGATCGGCCAGAACCACGTGCTAACGTACGGCGGGATCGGCGGCACCCGGAAAGCCAGCTACGGATTTGCAATCGAGCGGGAAAGGTGACGGACCAGACGCAAGCTATCGCCGTCCAATCGTTGGCCAAGGCCTTCGGCCGGACCGCCGTTCTACAGAATCTCGACCTGGCGATGCCCGCCGGCCAGATCCTGGTGATGCTTGGCGCCAACGGCGCCGGCAAGACAACGTTTCTGCGGATACTGGCGACGCTGACCCGGGCCGACTCCGGCAAGGCACTGGTCAACGGTTTCGACATCGCCAGCCAGCCAGAAGAGGTCCGCAGGACGACCGGCGTCGTGACTCACTCTGCAATGCTCTACGGCGATCTGACCGTTCGCGAGAACCTGCATTTCGCGGCGCGGATGTTTCGAATGCCGGGGCGGGAAGCCAGGGCAGGCGCGGTCGCGCGGCAGCTCGACATCGACCGGCGGCTCGGCGACCGCGTCCGCACGCTCTCGCACGGACTTCAGAAGCGGGTCGCGCTCGCGCGGGCCCTGCTCCACCGGCCCAGCTTGCTGGTCCTGGACGAGCCGGAAAGCGGGTTGGACCAGGTCGCCGTGGGCCTCTTCGAGCGGGTCCTCAGCGATCACAAGGCGAATGGCGGCTCGGCGGTCGTCACGACACACTCGGTCGATCGGGGGCTGGCACTGGGCGACCGCCTCGTAATCCTCGCTCGCGGGCACATCGTTTTCGACCAACCAAGAACCGGACTTGACTCCGCCACGCTTCGCGACATCTACGCCCGGTACGCTGAGCCGAACTGAGCGTGGGCGTACTGGGGCCAATCTGGGCGATTGCTCGCAAGGACCTCCTGCTCGAATTCAGGAACCGGGACATCGTCGTCTCGTTGCTCGTCTTTTCGCTCCTGGTGCTCGTCATCTTCAATTTCGCGGTTGAGCTGACCCCGGTGAACCGTTTTGTGGTCGGGCCGGGCATCCTGTGGGTAGCGGTCGCGTTCGCCGGCGTAATCGGGATGAACCGGGCATTCATCATCGAAAAGGATCGCGATGCGCTGGATGGCCTGATGCTGGCGCCGGTGAGCCGGGACACGCTGTTCTTTGGCAAGGCGCTCGGCAGCCTGGTCTTCATGCTGATCGCGGAAGCGGTGCTCTTCCCGGTGTTCACTGTGCTGTTTGACGTCGACATCCTCCGGGTCGAGACCGCGGTCATCGCAGCCATGGCGACGTTCGGGTTCAGCGCGGCGGGGACGGCGTTCGCCGCAATGGCGGTGAATACGCGCTCCCGGGAGATCATGCTGCCGGTCCTGTTTCTACCGGTGATATCACCGTTGCTGATCGCGGCAGTCGAGGCGACCGCGCGGGTCGCCGAGGGCGGCAGCTGGTCGGACGCAGCCCAGTGGATTCAGCTGACGGCTGTATTCGACATCGTTTTCTTTGTCGCCGCCGCAGTCCTGTTCCATTTTGTTCTGGAGGATTGAGGGAGGGCCGAGGGCCCAGGGCCAAGGTTCCAGGTTCAGCATTCCAGCCCTCGGCCCTTGGCCTGAGAACCTCGGCCCTGAGATCCCGGATCCGGACCGGAAATCGCACCTGATTGTGATAGGATGCACATAGTCTTCCATAGCGGAGAAACCCCTTTGCGCGGCACTGTTCCAGGGCGGTCAATTTGGCTCGCCGCGAACGCGGCTCTGATGGCGATTACCCTCTGGATGATCTTCATCTGGGTGCCCACTGAAGCCAACCTCGGCGTCATCCAGAGAGCGCTCTATTTCCACGTACCCATTGCGATCATTTCGCTGGTTGCTGTTGTGCTTGTCGCCATCGGAAGCGTCACGTACCTGGTCACGAACCGGGCGCGGTGGGACTGGTTCGCTCACGCCAGCGCGGAAACCGGCGTGCTCGTGGGCGCTCTCACGCTCATAACCGGTTCGATATGGGCCCGCCCGATCTGGAACGTCTGGTGGACCTGGGACGCCAAGCTCACGACGACGCTGATCCTGTGGTTCATCTTCGTCGGGTATCTGATGCTGCGCGCCTATGCCCCTGCAGGCGGCCAGGGCGCCCGGCTTGCCGCAATCGTGGGCATCATCGGTGCAATCGACGCGCCAATCATCTACTTCGCCGCGGACCTGTGGCGCACCGCGCATCCCGGGCGGATCGCGGGCCCGGGCGCAGAAGGCAGCATGACTTCCGAGATGGGATGGACGCTGCTGGTCTCAATGATCGCAATCGTATCCGCTTACAGCTACATGCTCGTCGAGCGCTACCGCGTCCGGCGCGCGGAGGCCGCGGTCGAAGCGCTGTCTCGAGACGCGAGCCTGATATCAGCCAGGGGCGCATCTGCCTCTCGGGCGGACGTGCTGGCCGCGGGAAGGGTTTAGCGTGAAGATCAGGGCCGGCGCGGCGCTCGTGATCGCATTGATGGCCCTCGTGGCGACCGCTGCGATGGCAATGGCATCTGGAGAGCCACAGACCAGCGAGGTTGCCCGGGCCGCGCAGCAGGAGACGAACCCCAACACGAACCTCGGATATCTGTTCGCCATCTACGCCATTACGTGGGCGGGATTCTTCGCCTACATCTTTCTCATCTCGCGCCGGCAGCGAGAGCTCGAACGAGAGATCAAGCAGTTGCGGCAAATGCTGGAAGACCGGGGCCGCGCCGCCTGAAGAGATCTGCCAAGTGTCCACCACTGAATCCCCAGAAATGTCACCCCGGGTAGCGCCAAAGGACTCCGGGGCAAGGTCTACGACACTTCTTTCGCCGCGGGTTCGACTGGCGCTGGCAGCGCTGCTCTTCGTAGGCGCGCTGGCTTATTTCGCGTTCCTCGCATTCAGGAGCGCCACCGTTTATTACCTGACCGTGGGCGAGCTAGAGGCACGGGGCCCGACTGCCGATGGTCGCCTGGTTCGCGTAGCGGGCAAGCTTGTGCCCGGCTCATTTGAGCGCAGTTCAGACCCTCTCGACGTCAGGTTCCAGCTGCGGGATCAGTCCGGTCACCTGCTTCCCGTGGCGTACCGCGGAGAAGTCGGCCAGATCTTTTTCAACGAGCACTCCGAGATCATCCTTGAGGGGAAGTACACGGACCAGCGGTTCTTCGATACCGAGACGCTCATCGTCAAGTGCCCGTCGAAGTACATTGCGCTCGAGGAGAGTGGGCAACAGGCGCCGTACACGACCGAGACCTACAAAGCTTCCGGTACGTAGCGCGACCTTCGGTGTTCCGAATCCCGATGGTATTCTTTCATGTGGGCGTTCCGGTTAGTCAGGCCTGATTTGTGATGCCAGTGATCCAGGCTCCTCCACTGCTCCATCTTGGTATCGCCGCGCTCTCAGGATATTTCCTGGGCGCGCTGCCGCTCGCGTACGTCGTCGGCAAGCTCAACGGCGTGAATATCTTCAAGATTGGCAGCGGGCAGGCGGGCGCGACCAACATCTTCCGGCACATTGGACCGCGTGCCGCCGCAGTCGTTTTCTTCGGCGATATCGGGAAGGGCGCGCTGGCGATGCTGTTCGCGATGTGGCTCGGGATCAGCGGCGCCTGGCTCCTGGTCCCGGCGCTTGCCACGACGATGGGGCACTGGAACTCGTTTTTCACGTGGTTCAAGGGCGGTGACGGCGTGGTCACGGGGGTTGGCATCGCGATGGTGCTCGCCCCCTTTGCCGTGGCTATTCCATTCGCAGTTGCCGCGTTTGTCCTGTGGAGGTGGCACAGCGCCGCGCATCCCACGCTCTGGGGCGGCCTGGCCGGCTATGCGGCATTCCTCGCGATCTCGCAGGCGGACTGGGCGAATGTGGACAAGGGCATGGTCCTCGGCATCACCGTGCTCTGCGCCGCGATCTTGCTCCACAGCCTCGTATACCACCGGCGACACCCGGTTGCCGCATCCGCTGCTGACCGGGGGCGCGAGCAGTCCGGGGACGAGGAATCCGAGTACCTGGAGCGACAGCAGCGCTAGCTGGCTGCCAGTCTGTCATCCGCCCAGACGGCGGTAAGCCACCCGGCAAGATCGCCCGCGGTCGGAGGGGACGCCTCCGCGGATTCCAATGGGGCGATACGTCAGTGCCTCGGCAAGATCCGGGAAGACGGGGCGGCTAACCCCGGAAATGTCCGCCTCTCGGAGAGAGGCCAGGCTAGAGCGCGTACGACTTGAGCAGCGACTCCACGTTCCGCTCTTTTACCTTGCCGACCATCGCCGCGAAACGCACGTCCATCGTCGGCCGCTCGTTTTTGTAAATGACGCCGATCGGGATCGTCGTCTTCTCGAGAAGTTCTTCGACCTGCTTGCGGTCAGTAGGGTCGTAGCCATCAGGGACAGGAACCGCCATCGGCTCTATGCCCTTGGCCTTGTGTCCCTTGAGCAGCTCGTACGTGTCGTTGTAGGTCGTGCATGGCGATTGCACATGCACGATTGCCAGGCCCTTGTGATCCATCGCCTGTTCTATCAGCGACGCGAGCTCCTTCGGCTTGCTCGAAAAGTGGGAGGCGATGAAGGACACGCCCAGCTCGAGGTAAAGCGATAGCGGTTTCACGGAATCTTCGATCTTGCCGTACGGGGTCGAACTCGTCTTCACCCCGATATCGGTGGTCGGCGAACTCTGGCCCTTTGTGAGGCCGTAGACGCCGTTGTCCATCACGACGCAGGTGATGTTCAGGTTGCGCTGGGCCTGCGGGCCGACATGCTCTGCGCCGATGCTCAGGAAGTCGCCATCGCCTGCCACTACGACGACGTTGAGTTCCGGCCGCGCCATCTTTACGCCGAATGCCAGGGGCAAGGTTCGACCGTGAATGCCGTGGATCCCGAAGGGCTGTTCACCTTCGAGAAGATGAACGAGGTTGCCGGAACACCCGATCCCTGCCACCACCACATTCGTCGTCATCGGCAATTCGTACTTCTGGCACCGGGCGATCAGGGCGAACTCGAGCGCGCGGCGCACGCCGAAGTCTCCGCAGCCCGGGCACCACTTGAAGTCGTACTCGGGGTTTTTTGCGCTCATGCGTGGACTTTCCTTTCCTGACCTTGCCTGATGCGGGCCATGAGCTTTTCTGCTAACTCGTCTGCCCTGAACGGAAGCCCGCTGTATTGACGGATCGATTCGGCGCGAATGCCGTCGGACCGGAGAATCGACGACCACTGCCCCTGGAAATTGAGCTCAGGGATGATCACAAGCTCTTTTTCGCGCAGCAGCTTGTGAAGCTTTGAAGGCATCGGATGAAGGTACATCGTGTATACCCAGCCGATCTTCACCCCCCTTGCGCGAAGTTGCTCGTAGGCTTCCCGGGCCGGGCCCTTTGACCCACCCCAGGGCATCATCACGACCGGGAGATCGGCATCCTCGGTCTCGAATGTGCCGTCATCAAGCAGGCCGAGCTTGGAGAACCTGCGCTCGGTGCCCCGGATGTGTCTCTCGGGGAGGTGGGTGGTATCGCCCCAGCCATCGTGCTCGGAGCCGTTGGCGACATACGCGCCTGGCCCGCCGGGTAGCGGCATGGGCGAAAGCTCGTTCGCATCATATCGCTGATACCCATTCATGCCCACATAGATGGAACGGCGCTCAGCGCTGACCTTCGCCAGGTCAGGCTTGCGGATATTCTGCGATCGCTCGGCAAGGGCCATTTCACTGAGCAGGACGACCGGCCCCTGATACCGTTCCGCCCAGTTGAGCGCATGGGCAGCCGCGTAGAAGCACTCTTCAACGCTTCCCGGGGCGATCACCGGCAACTTGACGTCGCCGTGCGCAGGGTGCAGGACGGTCTGCAGGTCCGACTGTTCGGTCTTCGTGGGCAGCCCGGTCGCGGGTCCGCCTCGCTGGACATCAACGACGACGCACGGGATCTCAGCCATCCATGCGAGGCCCAGTCCCTCGCTCATCAAGGAGAAGCCTGGGCCGGCCGTGGCGGTCATTGACTTTCCGCCGGCGTAACCCGCCCCCACGATCGCGCTGATCGCTTCGATTTCCGAGGAGACCTGGTGGACGAAGCGTCCCTTTCCGACGAGATTGTTCTCCATCCACACGAGGATCGTCGTTGCAGGAGAGATCGGGTAACCAACGTAGAAATTCAGACCGGCTGCCATCGCGCCGAGTGCAACCGCTTCGTTTCCCCGCAAGAGGATCTGTTCATATTGCGGCGGTTTTGGCGGCTCCAGTTCGGCGAGGTGGAAGCCGCTTCCCATGGCCGTGGCCGCGCCCGCGGCCAGGGCGAGGATGTTTGATTCGATGACTTGAGCATCTTCCGCGCGGCCCCGGCTGAAGCGCTTTTTCACGAAGTCTTCCAGGTAGCGGAGGGGCATTTCTACAAGCTGCGCCACGGCCCCGATGACAACCATGTTCGCTGCGCGCGGGTTATTGACCGACTTTGCGATCTGGTCGACTGCGATCCCGAAGCGACGGTCCCCGTTTTCACCGAGGATGAAATCTTCGGAGTTGTAGATCACTACGCCACCCTTGCGGAGCTCGCCTACGTGGTGGTCGTAGGCGTAGCGGTTGAAGGCGACGAGGATGTCGAGCTGATCGCCCTGGCTCAGGACTGGTTCGTTCGAGATCCTGACCTGGGTCCAGGTTGGACCGCCGAGGATCTGGGAAGGGAATGTGGCGAAGGTGTAGACGCGATATCCGACCTGAGCCGCTGCCCTGGCAAGAGCGTCGGCGGATGTGACGACGCCTTGCCCGCCTTCGCCGGCGAACCTGACTACAAAATCGCGGCTCTTCAAGCCACCCTCCAAAACCGAGCTTTGTGTGGCGCCCGTCGTGACCAGGCGCGCGAATTACTGGACATCTATCCCGCCGCGTGCCGGGTACGGTCTAAATGGGTACGACAATTTCAACGTGCCGGCACGCCCGCAGCGATCGTGGTGCGTTGACGCAGGAGCGCGTTCGAGGCGCGGCGAGAATCGTAGCCAAGTCTTTCATTATTTGTTCTGTCAGCTTCGCATGTCAACAAAAAATCGATCCCGCGATGAGCTTGTGACAGAAATCGCAATCGTCTCTGCCGCGAGCCGCTTGCTGATGTAATCTGAAGTCCCTGACTACCCGCTACCCGCGATGTTTCTACGCAACTCAGGTGAGGTTCGTTGCACCCCGGCCAGGCGATCCCCGAATCGGTAACCGCGAGCTCATCTGGTGGCGTTGTGGTTCGAGCAAACCGCGCCGGAAAAACCGAAGTCGTAATATGTGGCCGCCGGTCACATTCGCTCTGGGCATTGCCCAAGGGCACTCCGAATGCTGGCGAGTCCGAGCTGGAAACGGCGATGCGGGAGGTCAGGGAGGAAACCGGGCTCAATGTCAAGGGTGCCGGGAAGATTGGTGAAATACACTACTCGTATTACAGGCCCGAGGATGGGGCCCGTGTCGACAAGACAGTTCACTTCTACCTCATGCGGCCGGTCGGCGGCAATACCGCTGCGCACGACCCAGAATTCGACGTCGTCGAATGGGTAGAGGTCCCAGAGGCCCTGCGCCGGCTCACCTACCCCAATGAAGCGCGAATCGTGGAAGCGGCTGTTGCCCTGGCCGCGAAGCAAGCCAATGGACACGAGTGACCTTCGACTCGAAGGCAAGCTGACCGTCCTCCGCGCGAAGCGGCCCGAAGACGCCGACGCCGATTACGCCTGGCGCGTCGATCCCGAACTTGCCGCGCTCGATGCGACGTCCCCGCTCCGGATGTCGCTAAAGGACTACGTCCGCTACTTCCGCGATGAGCTGGAGTATCCCTCGCCCTGGTCGGTGCGGCTGGCGATCGACACCAACGACGGCGTCCACATCGGCAACTGCATGTACTACGACATCAACGACCAGGAGAAGCAGGCCGAGATCGGGATCATGATCGGCGACCGCCGGTACTGGGACCGGGGCTATGGGACCGACGCGCTGATGGCCCTGCTCGGCCACGTTTTCACGGAAACGCCGCTCGAGCGGATTTATCTGCACACCCTTGACTACAACGCGCGCGCGCAAAAGGCATTCCGAAGAGTAGGCTTCCGCGATGTCGGCCTCGTGCGGCGCGACGGCCACAACTTCCTCTTGATGGAGGTCAGGCGGGAGGAGTGGCTTGCGAAATTCGGACACAGGGTCCGTCAATTGCGCGGGCAGGCTGAGAACGGCACAGACAGGGAAGGGCACATCGAGACCCGGCCGGAATCGGCCCGTCCCCAGCCCTCGCCGGGCGCCAACCGCTAAGTCTGGCCGTCCTCACAACGGTCACGCTCCGACAGATCCCTCACTGCGTTCGGGATAACATGTTCCTTTGGCCTATCGATCAGCTTTCCCTGTAGGCGGCCTCAAATGCAGGCGGGATCTCGAGTTCGCCTCGATCTCGTCTCGTGTCCACAGCATCGGGTGGTAATCACCGCGCAACCATAACGGGATCAGGTCGTCGTAGTGGCGGCTGCCAAGCTGCCCGGACTGGCCCGGCGCATGGATCGAGACCGATCGCGAAAAGTTCCCGAGGTCGATGATCTGCCGGTAGGAGGGGCAGGCGGCCCGGGCGTCGTACGGGCGGTTTGGAGCGATCCCCGTCTGCATTGGCGTATCCATGTCGCCTCCGATCTCATAGGGGCCGCGGTCGAACACGGCCTCGAAGGGGGGACGCAGCCCGACCGGGTGGGGGAAGCGGACACGGTGTAGCCGGCCCCAGCGCCAGCGCCGGGGGTTAGCGCCAAGCTTAGCGCGCAAGTGCTCGACAGCTTCCCTCAGGCTTCGCTCGAGCAACGCCTGCGCACCGCCCACTCGGGTAAGCCACGTCGAGTCCGGGCCCTGGAGCAGTCGAAGGACGGCGGTCGTGTCATTGCTGTAGAAATCGTTGCCGGGCGCAAGGAAATTGTCGATGCCGACGCCTGTGAGCCCATCGGCCAACTCTTTGCCGGCGGCCGGCTCCAGCACGTTTCGGACCAGCCGATGCCGGAACACTTCATAGATCGAAGCGGCCACGGAATCCCTGTTCAGCCTCGCGTCCCACGCGGACAGATACTCGATTGCCAGCCTGGCGTCCGGATCCGCGGTCTCCATGCTCCCGAGCAGCCGGACGAATTCCCGGGCGGGCGGACAGGTGACATCGGCGTGGAGCGACTTGCAGGTTTCGAAGCTGACAGTGGGAGCGGACTCGAGCACTTCCGTGACCCGCATCGCCCGGTAGCCGTTGAGCCAGATCGAACCGAGGTAGTGCGGGTAGCCGTCACCGGCGATCCTGTTGTTCGCCGAGACGAGGAACCCGCTTCGCGGATTCAGCGCGGAAGGCATTTCGCCATCGGGGATCCAGCCGGTCCATTCGTGTTCGCCAGTCCATCCGGGCGTCGGTAGCAGACCATCGCCGCCGGCGCGGACGGGAACCCGGCCGGTCAGCCGGTATCCGATATTGCCCTCGATATCAGCGTAGACGATGTTGAGCTGAGCGGACCGGATATCGTTGAGAGCCCCGTTGAATTCTTGCCAGCTAGATGCCCGGTTAAGCGCGAGCAAGCCCGCGGCATCACCCGGCCCCTCCAGCGCGGATGCGCTGAGCGCGTACCTGATTCCACTTCTCTCTTCGCCTTCGAATATCACCGGGCCGTGGCGCGTCGACACGACATCGTGACGGACCGGTTCATCCTGCCCTTTGACGTTGATCTGTTCTTGCCGGACGTCCGCCACCAGCCAGTCGCCCTGATACTGATACTGGTGGGGGCGTTCGGCATGGAAACGCTCCGCGAACAGGTCCTGGCAGTCGGTAAACGCCGCGGTGATGCCCCAGGCGATCCGCTCGTTGTGGCCAATGAGCACGGTCGGCAGTCCGGGGAGTGACGCGCCCGTCACGTTGAGACCCGGGGCGACCAGATGGACCTCGTACCAGACCGAAGGCGATGCCACGAAAAGGTGCGGGTCATTGCAGAGAATCGGTTTGCCCGTCTCGGTGCGGGAGCCCGCCACCGCCCATGCATTGCTTGCACCCGGGCCGCCGGTGACCTCCGACTCGCCCGCAGAGCCCGCCGGGAGACCGGACCCCACCGGCGCCAGCAGCTCGGCCAGGGTGATTGGACTGGGCTTCGGGTAGCTGATGTCCCATTCGGCCGCTTGTACGTGGCCGACCTTTTCGATCAGCCTTGCCCGGACCAGCTCCGAATGCCATCCGAACGCGAGCTGCCAGGTCATCAGCCTCGCAAAGCTGAAGCTGTCCGACAGAGACCATGGCGAAGGCCGATAGCCCAGCAGAGAGAACTCGACGGGAAGCTTCCAGCCCGGCTGCGAAAGGCATGCGTTTACACCGGCCGTGTAGGCGTCGAACGTTTCTACGATTTCGGCGGGCGAATTCTTGCAGTCGGACTCGCCCAGGCGCCCCAGCCCGAGTGTTCGGGCCAGCCGGTCAGTGCGCAGCGGGCCGGGGCCGAATGCCTCACAAAGCCGGCCGGTGGCAAGCCGGCGACGCAGGTCCATCTGGAACAGGCGGTCCTGCGCATGGACGAACCCCTGGGCGAAAAACGCATCCGCGGTCGAGCCCGCGTAGATATGTGGTACGCCCCAGCGGTCGCGCACAAGCTCGACCGGACCGCGCACGCCCTGAAGCTCAAGGGTGCCGCGCAGACGAGGGAGCCGTCTGCGGCCGATCCACGTGATACCGGCGCGAATCAGCGGCCCTGCCAGCCTGCGGGCGAGCGCCATCACGACCTCCTTCTCGGGACATCATGGCAACGACGGCGCAGAGCGTTCCGCAAAAAAGGACGTTGAGGTCAGGGGTGTGCGGCCTGTTCTCTGGGCGGCTGCATCGGTGCAGGGTTGGCCAGTTCCAACCCAAGGGTGGCGGGAAAAAGGCCAGCGATTTCACGGACCGACCAGCGGCCATCCTTCTGTATCGAACGTACGACTTCCGGCTCGCCCATCAGTCCCACCGTGTTGCCGACACAATGGAAGACCCTGCCCGTCACGCCCGAGGCGGCTTCCGAAGCCAGCCATGCGACCATCGGTGCAACATCGTCAGGGTCGCGTGAGATCACCCCTTCCGGCGGCGGCGTGGCATCGCCCCGTCGCATCTGCCGGACAGCATCCGGGACGCTCTGGGTCATCCTCGTGATAGCACTTGGCGAGATGCAGTTAGCCGTGACGCCGTAGCGGGCCATGTCCCTGGCGACAACCCTGGTGAACCCCGCAATTCCGTCCTTGGCGGCGCCGTAGTTCGACTGGCCGGAATATCCGTAGAGGCCGGACACCGAGGTGAAGGTAACGACCCGACCGCTGCTCTGCTGCCGGAAAATCGCAGCCGCGGGGCGCACGACCGCGAACGTGCCCTTCAGGTGCACGCTGATCACGTCGTTCCACTCCTGCTCGGTCATGTTGAAGATCATCCGATCACGAAGGATCCCTGCCGGTGTGACGACGATATCGAGCCGGCGGAAAGTGTCCATCGCGCACTGGATGATCTTTTCGCCCGACGCCGCGGATGTGACGCTATCAAAGTTTGGCGTCGCCTCTCCCCCCGCGGACTTGATCTCGGACGCCACCTCTGCAGCCGGCCGCTTGTCGGCGCCCGATCCGTCGAGTGCTGCTCCGATGTCGTTCACAACGACCCTTGCGCCCCGGCTCGCCATGAGCTTCGCGATGCCGCGGCCAATACCTCGCCCGGCGCCAGTCACGACAGCGACCTTGCCGTCCAGCCTGGTGTTCAGATTTGGTTCGCGGTCACCCATGCCCAGCAGTCGCGTCGGGACGAGCGCGTCGAGTTCCGAAATATCCCAGCGGCCGCCCGGCTTGAAGATCGTCCTCAACGGCCGGGGTTGAGACATCAATCCGATCGTGCCGCCATAGACGAGGAAAAACTGGCCGTTCACGTTGGCCGCGTAGTCGCTTGCGAGATATCCCACCATCGGCGCCACGTCGGCGGGATCCAGCGACCCGGCGGCTGAAGAGAAATCTGCCCCGGCCGCCGCCATCCCCTGGACTGCCTGCTCCGGCAGGTTCTCTGTCATGCGCGTGCGAGCCCTCGGCACGATGCAGTTCGCGGTCACGCCGTACCTTCCAAGGTCGCGCGCTACCACCTTGGTAAAGCCGCCTACGCCCGATTTCGCCGCCCCGTAGTTGGCCTGGCCGGCGTTGCCGATGAGCCCGGATTCCGAGCTGAACGTAATTATTCGTCCGCTCCGCTGTTGCCGGAACAGGACCGAGGCATGCCTGATGACCGAGAAGGTGCCCTTGAGATGAACGTTGATTACGTCGTCCCACTCCTGCTCGGTCATGTTGAAGATCATTCGGTCACGAAGGATGCCGGCCGGCGTGACGACAATGTCCAGGCGGCCGAAGGCGTTGATCGCGGTCTGGACGATCCGTTCGCCCGCGGCAAAGTCTGCTACTGAATCGACATTCGCAGTGGCCGCCCCGCCTGCGGCTTGGATTGCAGCTACGGTCTCGTGCGCGGGGCCGGACGAGGGTGCCGAGCCGTCGACTGCGCCGCCGAAATCGTTGACAACGACCTTCGCCCCGAGGGACGCAAGCAGTTCCGCACATGCCCGCCCGATGCCCCGGCCTGCGCCAGTGACGATCGCGGCTTTGCCTTCGAGCAGCCCGTCCACTTTCATCTCCGTGTTCAACCCTGTTACGCCTGCCGCATTCTAGACGGCAAACTTACAGTCGCCTTGCCGGGCGTCGTTACCTGGCCGTCGCCGTTTCGGAGCCAGATCTCGCAATCGACGAGACCGCTCTCGCCGCCCCCTCGCTTGCCGACCGTTCTTCCGCCGCAGGTGAGGGTGTCGCCGGGGTAGTCGAGCGCGCGGTACTGGACCTCGAACTCCGTGAGGCGGCCTTTGTCCCCGATC
>JACQUF010000349.1 GCA_016210435.1 Chloroflexota bacterium | reverse complement strand
GCGGGCCGTGGGAGCGGTGGGAACATCCCACGGTAGTCATAGAGGTACCTTACAAGCGGGTCGAAAATCGAGCCCGCCGAAGGGTCGTCCCGGTTCCAGTAGGACGTGTGCGCCTTGAAGGCAGGCAGGAGATTCTGGCTCCATCCCCGAGCCGTGGAGATGGAGTACCGGATGTTCCTGTTCGGCACGACCTCGGGGAAGTCGGGGTCCCGCATTCTGATGCCGGCCCATTTCCGCTCGCCGAGGGGCGAGATGCGTTCGAGCGCCTGCCCGGCGGCCTTTGCCACAGGCTCAATGGGGTGCGCCGCCTTCTCGACAGACCTCGTGGCAAGATCGAGCGGGACGGCTGCCGCCTTCAGTAATTTCTGGCCGAAGCCAGTCCGACTGGTGGTGTCATCGCGTCCGTCAGTCGACGTCACCCCGTCGGCGGCGGAAGGAACCCCTGCCCGATTGACAACTGGCTGCGCGGTCACTTCGCGATGCGCCATCCGCTCGGACTCGTCCGGATATTCCGACTCGCCGTCTCGATCAATGAAATTGGACGCGAGGAGATCGGCCGGGATGAAGACGTTGTACCAGGTCGGCTGACGGCCGGCTCTGCCCTCCCGCCGGGTGAAGTAGTCCGGCCAGAACGCCCCGATGGAGTCCGCCGGACAACCGACCGTGATGATCGTGTCTATCTCATTGAATATCTGGATGGCCGGCGAAACCGGGTAGATCGTGTCAAGGACGACGACTGAGCCGACGCTGTATCCGAAGAGGTGGATTCGTCCATAGCTCCCGGTCCGCCGGAGTTCGACGACCAGCTTGGCGAGCCTTCCCACAGCAACGTCCCGCCACTCGCCGGTGCCTATATACGCTGTGAGCCCCAGCAGGCGAATGGCCAGGGCGTCGACACCGTCTCTTATCCGGCGGGGCATGAGCGCGGTCGCCGCGAGAATCGATCCGGCGATCGGGGCCGCCCAGTTTCGGAACGTGTCAAGCCCGTCGAAGCCCGGTGCGTACGAGCCAAGGCTGACGATCAGCGCTGCCGCCGAGGAGAACAGGGTGACCGTCACGACGAACAGGCCGGCGCCGCCGATTACCCATTGCAACTTTTCCCGGGGACCGACCTTCCTGCGCCACAGAAATGAGGCGAGGTCCAGGAGGAACAGGGCGCTGTACACGGCCATCAGCACCGTCTTCCACAGGGAGTTCATGCGTTCAAAACGCGTGGCGATGCTGTTGGCCAGATCAAGGCTGTACACGTCGGCAACCAGGTGGTCGGGCTCCGGCGCGACGCGTGAGACCAGTACCCGGGCATACTCCGTCCGCCCGAGAGGCGGCGGGAATTCCGCTGCCTGCTCTTCGACCTTCGTACCGATCGCGTCGGTGTTCCGTTCCAGCGCAGACGCGAGGCGCCGGGCAAAGCCCATTGCCATCGTGCCGTCCCACCCCTGCCCGATGCCCGGCAGAAATATGTAAGCGTCCGGTGGAGAATCGTGTGCGTTGCCCATCGAGGATCTCTCGGCGACGGAATTTGCCATGTGTACATCGTCGACGTCGCAGCACACGGAATGCTCACGAATCCGTGGGTCGTCAAAATCCGTGGTTCTGCATCCGGCGAGTGCCGCCGAGTCTGGTCCATGACGGGGACCGTCGCGGGACCGCCCGGTTCCAGTCAGATGCCTGGGTGTCATTGCGACCCTTGACATTATGCAGTGTTAGGTTTATAAAGCATACACTTGTCAATTACGTGACGGACGTCGGAATCTTTAGCAATCCTCATCGGGGAGCTCTCAAAACGGTCGGGCGTCGCCGCCCACACGATCAACTTCTACGTTCGGGAGGGATTGCTGCCGCGCCCGAAGAAGTTGAATCGAACTCGGGCCTCCTATAGCGAGGAGCATCTCGAGTGGCTCGAGGCCATACAACGTTTCCAATCGCTGGGGTACCCGCTTCGCCTCCTTAGACGGGCGATCGACCAGTGGGGCCACAGCCGGGCGACTCTTGAGCGGCTCAGAAGAAGCGGGGCTTATCAGGCGATTCCCGAGAGCGGCCTGGGTGCGACCGAATCGGGCGGGGCGCTCCCGGAGCCGGTAACGCTCGACCACCTCGTTCAGTTGACGGGCCTGTCTGTGAAGCAGGTAGACGCGCTGGAGAAGTGGGGGCTCCTCCGACCCAGAGAACCGGGCCGCTACGACGCCTCGGACCAGGAGCTTGCGGCGACAGTCAAGAAGATTCTCGACGAGGGAGTCTCGCT
>JACQUF010000344.1 GCA_016210435.1 Chloroflexota bacterium | reverse complement strand
TGCCTGGTGCGCGCGGCAAGGGCGCCGGCGGGCCAGACGCGGCTGCCCGCGTGCAGATCCGCGATGAATTCTTGCGGCGGATCGACACGGAGTCCTGGGGCTACTGTACGAGCTTTGCCATTGAAGGCCACGATCTCGACCCGAGCGCTATCCGCGTGCGAGCGGCCGAGCTTGGAAAATCGACGGTCGTTGCAGGCGACGATGCGCAGGTCAAGGTGCACTTGCATTCGGCTGATCCAGGCCCCGCCCTCAGCTACGGCGCCTCGCTCGGAACCCTCTCGAACGTGTCCATCCTGAATATGGACGAACAAAGCCGTGAATGGCAATCGACGGTCGCCTCGCCCCGAAGGGGAGACGCCGTGGTGAGCCTGTCGAACCAGGGTGGACGAAGGCCGGGTGAGGGAACGCGCGTATCCACGGCGACGGCGCCTTCCGACGGCGGTACCCCCCGGGGATCGGTGACGATCGCGGTCGTCGCGGTGGCTGCCGGCGAGGGCCTGGCACGGCTATTCGTCTCGAATGGGCTCGGTGTTTGCAGTGTGGTGACCGGGGGCGACACGATGAACCCCAGCACGGGCGACCTGCTGGCCGCGGTAGAGCGGGCGCCATCCGAATCCGTGATCGTGCTTCCAAATAACAGAAACGTCGTCGGAACGGCGAATCAAGTCGCGGGCCTCACCAGCAAGAAGGTCTGGGTCGTTCCGACGACCTCAATGCAAGCGGGGCTCGCGGCGATCCTGGCCTTCTCGACCGACCAGCCGATCGAGACAAATGTCGCCGCGATGAAGGAGGCGACAGGTGCCGTCAAGTCGATCAGTATTGCCAGGGCCGTGCGCGATTCCAGGTCAAACGGCACGACGATCAGAGCAGGACAGGTGCTCGGGCTTGTTGACGGCGATATCGATATGGTGGGCGACGAGCCGGCTGCGATTGCCATCTCCCTGTTGACGAAGCACGCCATGGACGCGGAACTTGTGACTATCTATAGGGGTGCGGACGCTACCAGACCAGATGCGGAAAAACTGGCCAGTGATGCGCGCTCCCAGTTGCCAGGTGTAAATGTGGAAGTCGTGGATGGCGATCAGCCCTACTATCCGTACCTGATCTCGGTGGAATAGCGATCCGTGCGCTGAGGGTCTCGAAGCGCGCACCGCAAGGCTCTTGCTTCGGGAGTAGTCAGAATGCCTTGGGTCTACATTCTGGTGTGCAATGACGGGGAATCAATCCAAGAAGCCTTTCACCGGGAACGACAGAATCGTCCAATTAGGGTTCCTCCGCGCGCCCTTCGAGAGCCTCAGGGCGCGCCTTTCGAGCGTGGTACATGACCGTAGCCATCGTCACGGATTCGACGTCTGACATCCCGCGCAACCTGGCCGACGCGCTCGGTATCCGGGTCGTGCCGCTCAACGTTCACTTTGGCGATGAGGCCTTCCTGGACGGGGAGACGATAACGGCGGATGAATTCTTCCATCGACTGGAGTCAGGAGGGGTATTCCCCAAGACATCACAGCCCTCCGTGGGTGCGTTCGCGGAAACCTATCGTGAGCTTGCCGGCAGCGGTGCAACTGAGATCGTATCGATCCACATTTCATCCAGGGTGAGTGGCACCTATAACTCTGCAATCCAGGCCAGGTCCGAGATCGGTGATCGGATCCAGGTGCACGTGGTCGACACGCTACAGGCGTCCATGGGCCTGGGACTGGTCGTGATCGAGGTGGCAAGGGCGGTGAAGAACGGGATCAACGGGCGCGATGCCGCGTCGCTGGCGAATGAACTGGCGGGGCGGGCCAGGTTCTTCGGGCTGCTCGACACGCTCGAGTATTTGCACAAGGGGGGCCGGATAGGGCGCGCCCAGCTTTTTCTCGGATCGCTGCTAAAGATCCATCCGATCCTGACGATGCAGGAAGGCGTTGCCCATCCGCTGGAACGCGCTCGAACGCGCAGCAAGGGAATAGCGCGTATGAAGGAAATTACTGCTGATTCCGCCCCGCTCCGCTCACTCGCGGTTATGCACACCACGGAACCGGACGAGGCAGCCAGATTGGCGGATGGGATTCGCCAGCACGCTCCGGACGGCCGGGTTACGGTAACCCAGTTCGGACCCGTCCTTGGAACCTATCTTGGTCCTGGCGCTCTTGGCATCTCATTGATCCGAGACCGGCACTAGTGAAGGAAATGCCTGTCGAGAGCGGGAACGATTCGAGTGGCCGCAGGCCTGGTAAGGGCCCGGTCGACAGGCTGGCCCAGCTAAGGAAGATCCTCGAACTCGAATCTGCTCGTGGCTTCGCCGACCAGGCGGTCGCCGGGGGCCTCGACAAGTACCTCCAGAAATGGCGTTCCGAGCTTACTGGGTCGCTCGGAAAGGACCCTTGCCGCGGAGTGGCGTATGCAGACCTAACGCCTACGGCGCGACGCGACTGGGCGCACGCACTGTTGTATGAACCCTCGCGCAAGCCCTTTCTCTCAAGGGGAGAGCGACAGGCTGGCGTGGCGGGTCGTCGGTCTTCCACGCCCCCGCCACCGGAAGGCCGCTCGAAAGCCTCAAGGAGCGTCGAGACGTCGCCCTCACCGCCTCCCTTTCCCGCGGGGAGAGGGCGTTTGAGGCCCCCTCCCTCGGCCCTTGATTCGCCACTCGCCGACCTCAAGCTCTGCACGAGGTCCACTGCCCAGCGGCTCGCTAGCATGGGCGTAAGGACTTTGCGCGACCTTCTGTACTTCTTCCCGAACCGTCACATCGACTACGCGACGGTAACCAGGATTCGCGACCTGCAGATCGGCCAGGATGCGAGCGTCGTCGCCACCATATGGGAGGCCAGCGAGGCTAGGATCGGGCCGCCTCCCGGCGCGACGAGGGCGGTGGTTTCCGATGGGACCGGCACCATGGGCGTCACCTGGTTCCGTCAAAGCTACCTGGCAAAGAAACTCGGTTCCGGTACACGCCTGGTTCTGAGCGGAAAAGTCGGTGAGTTCCGAGGTCGACCCCAGTTCCAGAATCCGGAATACGAAATTCTGGGCGAGGCCGGGGGAGAGGACGATCTCCTTCACGCCGGAAATCTTCTTCCCGTCTACCCCTCAACGGAGGGTCTGGTCCAGCGAACCCTCCGCAACGCTGCGAAGAATGGACTGGAATTGGGTCTGCCGTTGCTTCGCGATGTTCTCCCTGATGAAATCACCGTTCGCAATCGGCTGGTGCCGCTTCCCAAAGCGGTGTCTGACATGCATCTGCCCGGAACAACGGACGACCGCGAAGCCGCCCGTCGCCGGATTGCATTCGATGAACTCTTTCTAAATCAGCTCGCGGTCCAGAAGCGCAGGATCGAATGGCGGAAACGGGGCGAGGGAGTCGCAGTTCGGGTTGACCGCGCTGTCATCGAGTCGTCCCTTGTGTCGCTGCATTTCGAGCTGACTGCGGGCCAGGCGAAGGCGCTCGACGAAATACTGGCGGAGATATCACGGGATGTGCCGATGAGCCGTCTTCTGCAAGGCGAAGTAGGAAGCGGCAAGACGATCATTGCGATCGCCAGCCTCGTGGGCGTCGCGGCCGCCGGATTCCAGGGTGCGATTATGGCGCCGACCGAGGTCCTCGCGGAACAGCACTTCCTGAATCTTTGCACCGTCCTCAGCGCGCGACCGGTATTTGGCCAGCCCGACGCGGTGAGCAGTGCCCGGCTCCCCTCGCCCCGGCCCTCACCCTCCCCCTCTCCCGGCGGGAGAGGGAATCAGATGTCCCAGCCCCGCGTTTCAACCGCCTCTCCCTCGACGGGAGAGGCCGGGATCCCTTCGTCCCTCCGGGGAGAATGGCCTGTCCCGACCGGCGCCGAGGGATCTGGTCGAAGACCGGATGAGGGTGCGGACGAGGGTGAGGGTGCCGGCAATGTCCGCGTCGCCCTGCTCATCGGCGCCCTCCCTTCGAACGTCAAGACCGCGGTTCAGCGTCGCATCGCCGAAGGCCAGATCGATCTGATCGTAGGGACGCACGCCCTGATCGAGGAGGCCGTCCAGATCCCGCACCTCGCGCTGGCGGTTGTCGACGAGCAGCACCGCTTCGGCGTGGAGCAACGCGCCGCCCTGAAGCAAAAGGGCCTGAAACCACACCTGCTTGCGATGTCCGCGACGCCGATTCCCCGCAGCCTCGCATTGACCCTGTATGGCGACCTTGATCTGTCGACCCTGAGCGAACTGCCCAGGGGACGGCGACCCATCGAGACCCGATGGATACGCGATTCGGCCGGGCGGTCCTACGCGTATCAACTCGTCCAAAAAGAAGTGGCAGCAGGCAGGCAGGCGTTTGTCGTCTGCCCGTTGATCGATCTATCGGAGGAGATCAGAGCCCGGTCTGCCGTAGAGGAACATTCGAGGCTGTCCGCAACCGTCTTTCCAGATCTACGCGTCGGGCTGCTCCATGGCCGGATGTCTCTCACCGAAAAGCAGACCGTCATGGAAAGGTTCCGGTCAGGCGACCTCCAGGTGCTCGTCGCCACACCGGTGATCGAAGTCGGAATCGACATGCCGAATGCGACGGTGATGCTCATCGAAAGTGCCGACCGATTCGGACTCTCCCAGCTCCACCAACTGCGAGGCCGGGTCGGCCGCGGCGCACACAAAAGCTACTGCATCCTGCTCTCGGACGATCTGTCGAGCGATGCCGAAAAGCGGCTCGCAACCGTGGAAAGGACTAACGACGGATTCCAGCTTGCCGAGAAGGACCTTGACCTGCGCGGTCCAGGCGACTACCTGGGGATTAGACAAAGTGGCTTCGCTGATCTGAAGGTGGCGAAGCTAAGCGACATCGAGTTGCTCAGCCTTTCCCGCAGCGATGCAGAGCGGCTGCTCGCGGAAGATCCGGACCTCGGCCGTGAGGACCACGCGCCTCTGGCGAAGGAGCTTGCCCGGGCGACGGCTTCGCGCCCCGCCGAGATTTCCTAGCCGCTCTGATCCCCTCGCCCGCCCGCGGGAGAGGGTGGCCGTAGGCCGGGTATCTCATCCCCTCGCCCGCGGCGGCCGTAGGCCGGGCATCTCATCCCCTCGCCCGCCCGCGGGAGAGGGTGGCCGTAGGCCGGGCCTCTCATCCCCTCGCCCG
>JACQUF010000343.1 GCA_016210435.1 Chloroflexota bacterium | reverse complement strand
GTCTGGGTGACGGCGCAACACCGGGAGATGCTCGACCAGGTCCACTTGCTGTTCGATATCAAGCCAGATATCGACCTCGACCTCATGAAGCCCGATCAGTCGCCCGCGGAGGTGGCTTCTGCCGCAGTCAAGCGGCTCAGCTCAGTTCTCGCCGACCAGAAGCCAGACTGGTTGCTGGTGCAGGGCGACACCACGACCGCGATGGCTGCTGCACTTGCCGGTTTCTACATGGGGGTGAAGGTGGGCCACGTCGAGGCGGGGCTCAGGAGCGGACGGCGGATGGAGCCGTTTCCGGAAGAGATCAACCGGCGAATGATCTCTGTCCTGGCGGACCTTCATTTCGCACCCACCGAGAGGGCGAAGAAATCGCTGCTTGCCGAGGGGATCGACGAGCGCTCGATATTCGTAACCGGGAACACCGTGATCGACGCGCTCCTTGACGTGGCGGGGCGCCCGCCGCCGGAGCGTGTACAGACATTGTTGCAACAGGTCTCCGAACGAGCCCTAAGCCTGTCCCTTCGACCGGCTCAGGGTAAACTCCGGGGCCCCGTCGGCATCCGCCCTCACCCCCACCCTCTCCCGGCGGGAGAGGGGCAAGAAGGCCCCCACCCCCATGAGGGCGGGCGGTTGCGGGCGGGGAATCGTCCTCCACCCTCTCACTCCCATCCTTCGGCAGGCTCAGGCGCCGTGCTGAGCTCGTCGAAGCGACAAGCTCTTCCAAAGGAGGCAGTCTCCGGACAGCTCCCGATGGGAGAGGGGGCACAAAGGATCCTGCTGGTGACTGCCCACAGGCGGGAGAGCTTCGGGAAGCCCCTCGAACAGATCTGCCTCGCCCTGCAAGAGCTCGCTACGAAGTATTGGGCCAGCCTCGATATCGTTTACCCGGTCCACATGAACCCGAACGTTGCGGGCCCGGTCCAGCGAATCCTCGGCGACATACCGAACGTCGCCCTGGTCGAGCCGCTCGACTACGCATCGCTGGTTCACGTGATGAAGCGTGCCTACCTCGTGCTGACTGATTCGGGAGGAATTCAGGAGGAGGCGCCTGCCCTCGGCAAGCCCGTGCTCGTGATGCGGGCAGTCACCGAGCGGACCGAGGCGATCGATACCGGCGCCGTGAAGCTCATCGGCACTTCGACGGACCGGATCGTCGGTGAAGTCTCTCAGTTGCTTGACGATAAGCAGGCCTACGCGCAAATGGCGATCACGACTAGCCCCTACGGCGATGGCCGCGCTAGTGAGCGAATTGTGGGCGCCCTGATGGCCGAGCCGATTGAGCAGTTCAGTGCGGCGAGGCCGCTGGTCGCCGATCGGTGAGGTAGTGGTGCCCCGAGGGTGACTCGAACACCCGACCAAAGGTTTAGGAAACCTCTGCTCTGTCCACTGAGCTACCGGGGCACCGGGTAGGGCGGAAACACCCTGATCAGGCCCAACCGAGGTCTGTCTATGGATCAGTGGTGGAGATGGGGGGGCTCGAACCCCCAACCTCAGCGATGCGAACGCTGCGCTCTCCCGGTTGAGCTACATCCCCACGTCGGTCCGGGCCATAGTCGAGCGTAGCATCCGTCGGTGGCCTACGCAACGCGAGCCACGCTGACCCCTGCCCCTTTCGACATGCTTAGGTCGCTGCATACCCGCTGTCGGGAATCTCGCGGGGTCTCGTCATCGACACATTCCCCAGATAGGAGATCCTCGTGCGCGGGTAAGCGTGCAAGACCCCGCGGGCCGGCTCCAGCTCCACGGCCGAACGAGGGGCAAACCGCAAGCGCCGACGGTGATAGAATCGGCCACCGGGTAAGCCCGGGCGCAGTCCGGATTAGTCCCCCTCACCCAACGTTCTCTCCTTTCAGGGAGAGACAAGGACAGCTTGGGCGAGGGGGTTTGTTTTGAGAGAGGCAGACGAATTGCTAGAGCACTTCCAGGTCCCCGACGACATCGCAGTCCGAGTCAAGCCTGCGAACCTGCGGTCCACCATCGAGCAGGTCTTCCAGAAAATGGGCATCCCGAAAGAAGACGCAGTCACGGCCGCAGACGTGCTGATGTTTGCCGACCTCAAGGGCGTTGACACACATGGCGTTTCGAACATGCTCAGGGCGTACGTCCAGGGCTACAACGAAAAGCGACTGAACCCGCGTCCGAAGATGCGGATCGTTAAGGAGACGGAAACGACCGCAGTTGTCGATGGGGATGGTGGCCTTGGCATCATCACCTGTCCGCAGGCCATGGACATCGCGATCGAAAAGGCCCGGAAGTACGGGATGGGTGCCGTGACGATCCGAAACTCTGGCCATGCAGGTGCGGTCGGTTACCACGCGATGATGGCCGCGAAGCAGGACATGATCGGCTGGGCGATGACCGCCGGCGGCAATGCGATGGTGCCGACCTTCGGTGCGGAGCCGCGGCTCGGGACCAATCCGATCGCCTTCTCAGCGCCGGCGAGCAAGGAGCCATTTTTCCTCTTTGACGCTGCGACTACGACCATCGCCGGAAACAAGATCGGACTGCTACGACGGCTTGGCCGGCCCCTGGAGCCTGGCTGGGTCTCGCATCCCGACGGAACGCCTGACATGCGAGGTGGCCAAGAACCCGAATTCGCCGCGGGTTCTGTCCGGTACCAGCTTCCCCTGGGCTCTACACGCGAGCTAGGCTCCCATAAAGGCTTCAGCCTAGCGGTGATCGTCGACATCCTCTGCGGAGTGTTGAGCGGGGCAGCCGGATTCGATAGAGCCGATCGAAGCAGGCGGGGCCATTTCGTGGCGGCGTACCGCATAGACGCGTTCGTCCCGATCGATGAGTTCAAGAAAAACATGGACGGATTCCTGCGCACACTGAGGGAGACCAGGCCGGCGCCGGGACACGACCGTGTGGTCTATGCAGGGCTGTCCGAATATGAGACCGAACAGAAGCGGTCGAAACTCGGAATTCCCCTCCACCCCGAGGTAATCGAGTGGTTCAAGGGGGCGTGCGCGGAGCTGGGGATCCCGTTCACGCTTACGACGAAATAGCTGTCATCCAACGCGCAGTTGCGGGCGATGGCTTTTTCAGGTTCGCGGTCAGTAGTGGTAGGGGGCCTGGAGGAAGTCGATCCGGCATTCGCCCACAAGGTGGACGCGCGCGCAAAAGAGCGGATCGGCGCGCTCTAGGTCATCGGCATGCTCGGTATCTTCTTCTGGCAGCACGCGATCAACTTGGCAATGGT
>JACQUF010000338.1 GCA_016210435.1 Chloroflexota bacterium | reverse complement strand
TGACCTGACCGTCGGCATTTGCGAGGGCAACGACCCGTCCTCCTCCGGATTCCTCGTCCACAGCGAAAAAGGTTGCCGCCCCGTCACTCCCCAGCGCCCGGGCGGCAACACCGCCTAGCGCACGTTGCTGCCAGAGGTAGCCTCTGGGGACGGGCGGCGGGGATTTGATTACGTCCCATAGATAAAGCCGGGTTCGCCACCAGCGGACCATTTTCTCGAAGGGGATATCGGTGCCTTCCAGGTCAATCGCCTGGACCATGCCCCGAGTACCGGCAAAGGCGACCACGCGTCGGCTGATTGCCGGCCCTCCTGCCGGGCTGAACCACAGTGGAAAAGAGAGGCGTCGCTTGCCGTTGCGGGCCGAGACGAGATAGAAGTGGCTATCGGCAGCCAGGACGGCCAGCACGTCACGGTCCAGGGCAATTGGCCAGGTGACGCCGGGTCCGACCTTGTGCCGCCAGCGCGTCCGGCCCGTCGCTGCGTCCAGCGCAGCCAGGTCCGAAGATCCGACATAGAGGACCCCTTTGCGGACCACTGCCGGACCAGCCACCGCGGCATCCATCTGCACCGTCCATTTGACCAATCCGGTGGCGGCCTCAACTGCCAGCAGGCGACCGGAACGGGTACTTACGTACAGGAGCGGGTTCGCGATTGTTGGAGGATGATCCACGACGCTATCGAGCAGCAAGGACCAGATGGATTCGCCCGTGTCCGGATCGAGCGCCTCGACGCGCGTGTCGTTACTTGAGCGGCCAACGACCACGTAAATCAGGTGGCTGTCCACAACCGGTTGGACGGCAATCGGCTGTTCAAGGTCGCGGGTCCATACCGGGTCAAGGGGGGTCGGGAGACCACGCCCGTGGTTCCGGAGACCACGCGCGTCAATAACGGGCTCTGGCGCGGCGACATGCTGGTTGTCACGCGCCGATATTGTGGTGGACGGCGTCGGCAGCGGCAGAGAAAGGCGCAAGGTGTTCCAAATGCTGGCGCCCGCAATCCAGAGCGCGGCCGCGGCGGACAGCAATAGGAGGGTCCTCGGTCGCAGAAAGCGATGGCGGGTCTCCATGCGAGTCGCGCGCTTTGAGTTGGTCATCTGCGGCGACTGACGGGATCAACGGTTATTGCTGGAGCCGGCCCCGAAGTTTTGGATCGAGGTAGTCGCGCAGGGCGTCGCCAAAGAGGTTCAGCGCAAGTATTGTGAATGTGATCGCCAGTCCTGGCACAACCACCAGCCACCACGGGGGATTGAACGACGTAACGAGGATTCCTCCAAGCATGTTGCCCCAGCTGGGCGCTGGCGGCGGTATGCCAAGACCGAGGAAACTCAGCGCGGCTTCGGCAAATATCGCGCCGCCGAGGCCAGATGCAAAAATCACCAGCAGTGGCGCCACGACCTGCGGCGCCACGTGAAAGGCCATCACGCGCGCCGGAGACGCGCCTATCGCGCGAGCCGACGTCACAAAGTCCATTTCCCGAACCGAGAGCACGACCGAGCGTATGACCCTGGCGGTGCCTGGGACCCTGGTGACAGCGATCGCGATGATGATTGTGTCGACGCCTGCGCTCAGAGCTACCAGCAGGAGCAGCGCCAGGATCACTCCGGGAAATGCCATCAAGACGTCAAGAAAACGCTGGCTGAGCAGATCAAAGCGGCCGCCCGCGTAGCCGCTGATCACTCCCCAGGCAGAACCCACAGCTTCGCCAATGGCGATCGACGTGAAAGCGACAAAGAGTGTCGTGCGGGCCCCGATGATCACACGGCTCAAGGCGTCTCGTCCCAGGTTGTCCGTGCCGGCGAGATGGGCAAGCGATGGAGGATGGATCAGCGCCGTGTAATCAGCGACCAGCGGACCATACGGAGCGATCTGGTCGGCGAATATCGCCACGAAGACCAGAATGATCAGGAACGCAATCGAGCCGGCGCCAAGGAGAGAGGACCTGGAAAATCTGGCAAGTACTCCGATCAGCGCGCGGGATGCCACCAGCGGGAGCTCGACAAGACCGTGGCTTGGGGCCCGCTCGGGCATCCGCCGGGCAACGACGGTGCGCGATTCCTCCGTTACGCTCAAGCCAGTAATTTCTCCACGAGAGCTACCCGTAGCGTACCCGTGGGTCTATCCAGCCATAGGCCAGATCGATTGCCAGGTTGACAAACACGAAGATCACCGCGTACAGCAGAACGAGATTCTGGATGACCATCCAATCCCGCTCGGTGATGGCCTGGACGAGCGCGGTCCCCAGGCCCGGCACGCCGAATGCCCTCTCCACCGCGACTGACCCGCCCAATAGTCCGGCCAGTTGCAGTCCCGATACCGTAACGACCGGCAGTAATGAATTTTTCAGCGCATGCCGGAGGATCACGACTCGCTCGGTCAGGCCTTTTGCGCGTGCCGTCCGGACGTAGTCTTCCCGAATCACCTCAAGGAGGGTAGTACGGTTCATGCGCGCGATGAACGCGCCCAGCCCGATTCCCATCGCGATCGCAGGGCCGATTGTCATTTGAAGATTCTTTAAGGGATCCGTCCAGAGATAGTTCACGGTTATGGGTGGCTTCCACGTGAAAAATATCACGGTAATCAGGATAAATGTCAGGCCGAGCCAGAAACTAGGCACTGCCATGAACAGCGTTACCAGGAACCGCGAGACGTAATCGAGAGTTGAATTTCTGCGGACCGCGCTCAGAATTCCGATAGGCAGACCGACCACCCACGATATCGCAACCGCCATCAGCGCGATCTGGGCCGAAATAGCGCCGCGCCGAACAATAATCTCGCGTACCGGATCAGGACGCCAAAACGACCTGCCGAAATCGCCTCTGAGAACGTCACCCATCCAGGCGAAATACTGGGCGTATAGCGGCTTGTCAAGACCCAGGCTGCGACGGGAGGCTTGCAGTTGTTCCTCCGTCAAGACATAGATCCCGGTGTTCTCCCCGAAGATGATCGCCAGTGGATCCCCTGGCAACACTCGCATGACGATGAAAATCAGGACCGTTACGCCAACGATAGTCGGTATCGCAAGTAGAAGCCGTTTCAGAAGGTATCGGCGCAACTACGTCGCCCCCAATAGCTTCGATCCCGATCGGCGGTCGATCCGCTGAAGTGGCCGGGAGTCTAGCATCGGCGGCCGGGGCGGTCAAAAACTACGAACTCACATGTCGGCTACACGGATCGACCCAACGCCGATCGCGCTCACGATGTCCCAGTGAATTCGGCTCACTCACAGCGTCCGCCACTACGATTGTTGCGAAAATACCCGGCGCGCGAGCGGGCGCCTGCCGGGTCTGGTAGTCATGGACCCGCCTGTTCAGGCAGGGCGCCACTACCGCCAGGGTGATCAGATCGGGCGTCGGCCGTTGAGACAATTCGTCTGACGCGGTGCTTCAATTGTCGGCACGCCGACATCCCATCCCATCCGGGGGCTATTACCGTCAGATCGGTGGGGCCGCGCCGGCCAGACACGCGGCCGGGCCAAAAACGTGTTTGGAATGGGGTGGAACGTCAGGTGTTATTCCGATTTACGCCCAGGAATCTGAAGATTGGTCTTGTATCCGGCGCGGTGGTTGGCGTACTGGCCGCCGCGTGCGGGGGAGCGAGCCCAACGCCGACCCCGGCGCCCGTTGTCCAGGCGCCAACATTGGCGCCTTCTCCAACGGCGACACCTACCCAACAAGCTCCCGAAGTTCAGGGCAGCGGAATAGAGGGCGGCGACCCGGAGTTCTCGCGGGGCGCATTAGTCTGGCAAGCCTACTGGCTTTCGAGAGATCACTTCGGCCCCTTCGTGATGGCATCCGGGGCGGGAATCCCGTTCGAGCCGCCCATGGACATGCTGCAGGCCGCGATGCAGATGGTGGGCCAGAACCCGAATGACCGGATTGTGGTCCCGCAGAACATGGCGCCGCTCCAGGCGGTCTACAAGTCGGGCAGCCCAGCCCTCGCCAATGACCCGATGAAATTCGATCCGATGGACTTCCATGGCATGCGCCTCAAGCCGGAAACGTTCGACACGACCGTGTCCGTGCGCGGCCAGGCCGAGACGATGCTCAAGGAGAGCCAGTGGGCCCACAACTTCGCCAATCCGCACTTCGGTACGCCCACGTCAGACTTCGGCGCGCAGCAGCGGTTCATGGGCGTGATGGTTAACATGCTGGCCCAGATGCAGGCGCAGTACGCCATGAAAGTACTCATGGGTCCGGACGGTCTGTACCGCGATTCGGACGGGACATTGGACTACGCCGGTAACTGGGTCATGCTGCACGCGCTCTCGGATATCGCGGGGCTCGCAGCCTCCGGTCCGTACATGAACCCTGACATGGTGCCGATGTTCGACAAGCTGGCCACCGACCTGATGAATGCCCTTGCGTCGCGGGCCCCCGAAGACGCACGGGAGGCTGCGGCGGCAATCCGAGCGCTTGCCTACCGGGCATCGACCGCCCAGAACCAGGACGTGAAAAAGGCGGCCCTCGACCGGGCCAGCGAAATCGCGGAGAGCCTCAAGACCCGAAGTAGCGTCGACGTGGTTGAAGAAGCTGCGGCCGTAGCCGGCCTGATCGCTGCGGGCAGCGGTCTCGGCGAGGACGACTATATCGCCGCAACCAACGGCGTTCTGGCAAGGCTTCTCGGGGACTTCGACCCGAAATACGGGGTCTTCAATTCGAAGGACACCTATTCGGCAGACGACGTTGCCTGGATCATCGGCGGATTCAGCAGCGCCTTCCAGAGGGGACCGGAGGCTGCGCGGGAAGGCGCCGGAAGGGCGTTGCACGCCTTTTATGAGGCGACGATCAGCCTCGCGGGCATGCAGCTCTCGGCGCCCCCTGGCAAGGACGGGGCCATGGCAGGGGAATGGGAAAAGAACCTCCCCGCCCCGGTCTTCTACCACCCTGCAAACACTCCCCCTCCTCCGATGGCCGGCAAGTTGACCGTTCCCGCCGAAGAGATCAAGTGGGACGGAAAGTCCTGGAAGGTCACAAGTGATCGGTTTGTTGCCGGGGGCGCCATGCACCTGGCGAATGAGCTGAACTGGATCGGCCCGCATCTCGGGTCCATCCCGTTCCCGGAATCGTAGGTATTGAGAGTCCTGCGGACTCATCTGCGGGCGTGGTCAATCGGCCACGCCCCGCGCATGCACAAGCACCCCGAGCGTAACGAGCATCCGGAGTGCGGACCTGCTCGCTCATCTCGAATATCTCCACCTACGCTCGGTCATCAACCATCTGCCGGGCCGGACCGATCCGATTGCCTCCGCGCCCGGACCGTCACAAATCAGATGCACCGACCGGCGCGAGGTGTGCACTTCCGCCGGCGACTCCCGAACTCCATCCTCCGCTGGGCCCACGGGCATCTCGACGGCCGACCGGATGATCGAGACCCTCCGTATTAACCTTGCTTGCCACCCCCGGATAGTTCCGTGAGTCCTGCGCGGTCCAGAAGTCGGATCCAGCGGTGGCCCACCTCGACGAGGCCCTGGGCCTGCATTTCGCTCAACGTCTCGGTAACTGTCTGGCGCAGGGCTCCAATACTGTCCCCGATATCGGCATGCGTATATCCTTCGATCTCTCCGTGAGGCCTGGCATTGCCGAGGAGGAACCTGGCGAGACGCACTCGCACGGGACTGAAAACGACCGCTTCCAACTGGTCCTCCAGGACCTGGACTCGCCGGCCAACGGCTTCCAGAAGCCGGATGGCTACATGGGGTTTTTGGGTCAGCAGCTTGAATACGTCCTCACGTGTAGCGGCACACACAAGGCTGTCGGCGGTTGCTTCGGCGAAGCAGCCCTGCATTGACTGTCCGGCCAGGGACATCTCCCCGAAGATGCCCATCGGGCCGATGCGGCGCGTCACCAGCCGCTTCCCGCTCTCGGTCAGCCGGTAGATCTCAACCTGGCCCGACTTGAGGATGAAAAGGCGCTCCGCCGGCTCGTCTGGCGTGAAAAGGATGGTATGCCGCCGACATTCCCGCATCCGTAGACCGTGGAAGAGTGATTCCAGATATTCCATGGGCAGGTCCCTGAAAATCTCGACCCGGTGAAGGTATTCAGTCGCGGTCGTCATTTCTCGCACCCCCTGGTCGCTCACGGGTCCCCATCATGAGTCCCGTTGAGTTAGATGCCGGGGACGGAGAAGTGTCGCCGGGCCGACATTTTTCCCGGGCCCCGCCTTCTACGCTCGTCAATATTGGCCAGTGGCAGCCGTAGGAATCGCGCACCACCGGTTGGCAGGGGTTGGCATTGAACAGCGCGTTGATAGAGCACGGACCTCTGTGCAGGGAGTGAACGATGGAGTGGGACGCCGGGGCGGCAGTTATTGCAGGACTCGCCGCTACCGCGGTCATGACGATGGTCCTGTACATGGGAATCGCCATGATGCCGCGGCAGATGACCATGAACATTCTCTATATGGAAGGGTCCATGGTGACGCGGTCTGTGGG
>JACQUF010000039.1 GCA_016210435.1 Chloroflexota bacterium | reverse complement strand
GTTGGCACCGATCGATCCGCTTTCCCCACCGGGAGAGGGCAGCTAACCGATCCCCTCTCCCACCGGGAGAGGGTGAGGGTGAGGGCGTCCCTGCCAGAAGCGCCAGATCTCCAGGTAATCAGGGAATTCCTTGAACCGCGCCTCGCAGGGCGCAAGATCGTGTCCGCGCGCGAGGTGCGTCCCGTGGTCCTGCGCAATCTTGTCGGCGTACCGTTCGCGGAGGACCCCCCTGGGCGGATCGTCCAGCGAATCTGGCGCGAAGGCAAGCTGTTGTTCCTGTCGTTATCGGGCGACCGGCTGGTCGTCATAAACCCGATGCTCGCCGGTGGTCTCCGCTATTGCCCCTCCGGAGAGCGGATCGCGGCGTCGACATACGTGGTCCTGGGCTTCGACAACGGGCACGACCTCCGGTATCTCGACCCGAAGCGCATGGGCATGGTCTATTACGCGCCAGCAGATCGGGCCCGGGATGTCCCGCGCGTCGGCGATCAGGGACCCGATGTCCTGGACCAACCCCAGAGCTACGAGGCCTTCGTCGAGCGCCTTCGGGGATATCGTGGCGAGATCAAGGGAGTGCTCACACGTGGAGGCGCGGTCTCCGGTATCGGCAATGCCTACGCCGACGAGATCCTGTTCGATGCCCGGATTTTCCCGTTCAAAAAAAGGACCGCCCTATCTGTAGATGAGCTCAGGCGCCTGCACACCTCGGTCTACGAAGTGCCGCGCCAGGCGGTCAAGGTCTTGCGGGCGCGGGTCGGATCAAATATCCACATCAAGCTGAGGGACTTTCTGAAGGTCCACGGTCGAGGGGGCGAGGGCTGTCCCCGGTGCGGCCACCCGATATCGGCAATCACCGCCAACCAGCGCGAGACGAACTTCTGCCGGAGCTGTCAGCCAGGTCTGCTTGTCCGTAATTGAGGCCGCGCGTCCCAGTGATCCTGAAAAGACCCTTCGCAAGCTGTGCCGGCTCGTTTTCATAATGGGAAGCTGGCTCCGCCTTTGCTGGATACATGGCCGCACGGAAGCGGCGGAAGGGCCAAGAAACCGGATAGCGCGCTGACTACGGTCGGCGCACCTGCAAGACTGGGAGGTGTTTCTTCACGTGAATTCCGGGAGCTTTCAGCCAGTCTTGTGAAGGTCGAAGACCGGATATGAGCCGAATGTCTTCAGCATCGACGTATGAGTACCGACCTCGCCCAGCGCCTCGATCACGACCTTGTCGGTACGGTGCCCTTCCAGGTCCACGAGAAATACATACCGCCCGAGCTCTTCACCCGTGGGCCTCGATTCAACCTTCGTGAGGTTGATCCCTCGCCTGGCGAAGGCCCCTATGACGGCGTAGAGAAGGCCTGGCTGGTCCTTGTCGAATGAGAAGGCGATGGACGTCTTGTCCCTGCCCGTCCGCGGGTTATCAGCCGGCGCGAGTACCACGAACCGGGTGAAATTGTTCTGCCTGTCCTGGATGTCCTCCGCGATGATTTCGGCTCCGTAGAGCTCCCCTGCCCGCCGGGGGGCGATCGCGGCCGCAGGCACGTCGCTCGCAAGCATGTCCGTCACCGCGCTCGCGGTCGATAACGCCGCGACGGGCTCGACGTTTGGAAAATTCTGCGCCAGGTACCTGCGGCACTGACCAAGCGGTTGCGGGTGCGAATAGATCTTGCGGATGTGTTCCCGCCTGGTCCCGGGCTTGACCATCAGGCAATTGCGGATCCTGATCGCAAGCTCGTTGCAGATCTTGATTTTTGGCGTTCGAATCAGGAAGTCCAGGACCTCGGGGACCGACCCCTGCAGGCTGTTCTCTATCGGGACGATCGCTTCTTCGATGGCGCCGCGCTCAACCGCTTCGGTGACCTGCCCGATCGAGGCGAACATCACCTTTTCAGACCCGCGGTCGTAGACCACCGCGGCCTCTTCGCTGTAAGTCCCGGCGGGTCCGAGAAAGCCAAGGCGCTTTCCCAACCTAGCCCGCCGTTATCTTGCTGACCAGGTTGTCCCAGCCTACGACCACGAGGACGTCGCCCACGAGCAGCTTCTCGTCGGGATCGGGGCTTAGCGTGACTTCGTCCCCGCGCTTCATCGCGACCACGAGGAGGCCGTCGCGGTCTCCCTTGCCTGCCAGACCAGACTCGGCAAGGCTCATCCCGGTATAGCGGTCGGGGACCGCGATCCGAGAAATGCCGAAGGACGGGGTGATCTCCATGTGTTCCTGGACGTTGGGGTTGAAGAGTCCGTGCGCCAGGCGCACGCCCATTTCCATCTCCGGGTACACGACTTTGTTGCAGCCGATCCGTTCGAGCGTATTGCCGTGCAGCTCGTTATTCGCCCGCGAAACGATGTACGGGATGCCCATCGTCTTGAGCAACACACTGACCATGATGCTCGCCTGGACATTGGTGCCGATGGCAACGATCGCCACGTCGAAGTTGTGGACGCCGAGCTCCCGCAGTACGGCTTCGTTCGTGGCGTCGCCCCGTACCGCGTAGGTCACCTCGCCCATCATCTGCTGGACGCGCGCCTCTTCGAGATCGATGGTCATGACGTCGTGGCCGAGCTGGTAGAGGGTGCGCGCAATGCGGGAGCCGAAGCGGCCGAGGCCGACTACCGTGACTTGTTTCTTCATGCGCTAGCCTATTCTAACTTCCTCCTCCAGATATCGATAACGTTCGACGACGGGCGGTCCGATCATCCAGAGCGCAAGTGCCAGCGGGCCAAACCTCCCGATGAACATCGCCGCCATGAGGATTGCCCGGCCCGTCTCCGTTGCCGCTCCAGTGATTCCGGTCGAGAGTCCCACGGTGCTGAACGCGGAAAGCACCTCGAACAGGACGTCATACAGAGACCTTCCCTCGACGGCGACGATCAGGAACACGAACAGGGCTACGAGCCCGATCGAGATGAGCACCACCACCATCGCGCGCCTGATCACGTCGTCCGGGATCTCACGTTTGAACGCGCGGATGTGCCGCCTCCCTGTCAGGTTTTGCCATATGCCAAGGTTGATAACCACCGCGGTTCCAACCTTGATGCCGCCCGCGGTGGATGTAGACGCGCCGCCGATGAACATGAGCAGGCTCGCGACCAGGTTGGTCAACCGGGAAGTCTCGGAATAGTCGACTGAGTTGAATCCCGCAGTACGAGTCATCACAGAGTGCACCGACGCGTTCGCGACCTTCTGCAACACGTTCAGGTTTCCGAGCGTCTGCGGACGGGTGTACTCAAAGCCCAGGAACGTCACCATCCCAATAGCAGGCAGGATGGCTGTGGCAATGAGCACCAGCTTCGTTTCGAGCCTGAACCTCCAGAATGTGCCGCGAGTCTTGACGACGTCGTGGAGGACCGCATACGAGATCCCACCGAATACGACGAGGACTCCCATCGCGCTCAGGACCGCGTAATCGCCCTTGAAACCGGTGAGGCTGACCCCTCCCACGCGATCGGCAGGCATGATGTCGAACCCGGCGTTATTGAATGCCGAGACGGCATGGAAGGCCGCCAGCCATAGCGCCTCCGTCCAGGCGATTCCGTCCCAGAGCGGCTGCCACACGTAGAACTTCAGGAACAACAGCGTCGTTCCGATCGCCTGGATCCCTACCGCGGCAAGCACGACATTGCGCACCCATGCGTCGAGCCCGCCGATCTGGCGCACGCCGACACCCTCTCGAAGGACCAGCAGGTTCTGAAGACCGATGCGCTGGCCGAGCAGGATCAGGAGGAACGCCGCGCCCGTCAGGAAGCCGAGGCCGCCGATCAGGATCAGCCCGAAAATCACGCCGTGGCCAAAGTCGCTCCAGTAGGTGGCTGTGTCAACCACGGTAAGGCCAGTCACGGTTATTGCCGATATCGCGGTGAATATCGCTGTCTTGAATGGCGAGAAACCGGGCAGCGTGTTGGCCCATGGGAGCATCAACAGCCCGGATCCGACCGTCGCCAGCACGACGTAGCTGTAGACGATCATCATCGGCGACGTCGGCCCGCGGTACGACGCCCTTCGCTGCGTCAGCCGGATCAGGACCGGCGCGAGCGTCGCCTCGCGTAGCACGCGTACTACTGCGTCGCCAGTTTTGGGCAGTGGTGTCTGCTGCAAGCGGCACGCGCTCCCGGCCAGGTCGCGTCTATTGGACGGGGAATGACATGCGGCCTCGTAGGACCGCCCCGGAAACGACGAAGGACAGCCTCACGGCTGTCCCGCGGCCGCATTTTACAGCGATGCCCGAAATCGCCATTGCGGCTTCCCGTCGACTGGCTCGAAAATACCGGACATGAACCTGGTCACCGCGTTTGTTTATTTCGCGAGTTTCATCAAGTTCTGTGCAGGGGCCTTCAATGAGTTCCTTGGCAAGAACGGCCCTTATATGGCCGCGGCAATTTCCTTCTATTCACTCTTTTCTCTTTTCCCACTGTTCATCGCGGTGGTCACCTTCATGGGCTGGGCATTCGGCTCGGAACGGGTGAGCGACTGGCTGATCGCAGAGCTCCCAAAACAGCTTCCGGTTGGCGAGAAGCTCGTGACCGACACGCTGCGGCGCGTCGCAGAACTCAAGATTGTGACTAGCAGTATTGCCGTTGCCGCGCTGTTCTGGGCGTCGACCGGCGTATTCGGCGCAATACGCAAGAGCATCAATCAGATCTGGGGGATTCGGCGCACCCGCCCGTTCTTCCAGGAACGATTCATGGATTTCTCCCTCATGGTCGGCGCCTCTTCACTCCTGCTCTTCACCCTGTTCATGACCACCTTCCCGAACGCAGCCCAGCGTCTTCTCAACGCCCTGCTCGCAGACCGTGCCCCGTTCGTCGCCGACTTCCTGGCCAGGCTCGCGGTCGCGGTGCCATGGCTGGCCGTATTTCCGACTTTCTTGATCCTGTACAAGTGGTTGCCCAATACACGCGTGCGATTCCGGGACGCCTGGCTGTCGGCGATCGGTGCGGGCCTCATTTTTGAGATTGCGACCGTTGCTTTCGTCGAGTTCCTCAGGACCTTCCCTCGCACGTTGGACCTGTACGGCGCGGTCAGCGCGGTGCTTGCCCTGTTAGCCTGGGTCTACGTTTCCGCGATCATCTTGCTTGCAGGAGCGCTGGGAACGGCGCGCTATACGGCTTTTCTCAACAGATTGGATCAGGAACGACGTGTTGCCGAGCTTTCGAAAAATCTTGACCGGATTCGGTCCCGGCCTCTATCCCTTGCCAACCCTGAATAGCTTTCTCTTTCTCCCGCTTTCCCTGGTAATCGTTGTCACGACAGCCGCGTGTTTTGGGGGTCAGCCCGCGGCGCCGGCCAATGACGCGGCCAATAAGGGCGAACCCGAGGCGGCCACGCCGATCGCGGTTGAAAACGGCTCACTCCCGAGCCTGCGCGAAGTCGTGAGTAAGGTGTCACCCGCAGTGGTCTCGGTGGATGTGAACATAACCGCCCTGGATTTCTTCCTGCGCCCGGTAGAACAGCACAGCGCTGGAAGCGGCGTGATAATCCGGCCCGATGGCTACATCATCACCAACGACCATGTGATTGCCAGCGCGAACTCTATCCAGGTGGCGCTCGCGGACGATCGCGTCTTTCCCGCACGGGTCGTTGGACGCGATAGCCGCAGTGATATCGCAGTGCTGAAGATCGACGCGGATGGGCTCCCGTCGCTGGAATTCGCGGAGAAATCCTCTGCCAGGGTCGGCGACTGGGTCGTCGCGTTCGGCAATGCGCTCGGCCTCGAGGGCACGCCGACCGTCACGGTCGGGATCATCAGCGCCCTGGGAAGGACCGTCCGAACGAGCAGCGGGACAACGCTGACCGATCTGATTCAGACCGATGCAGCGATCAACGAGGGCAACAGCGGAGGTCCGTTGGTCAACCTGAACGGCGAGCTTGTAGGCATCAACACGACGATCCTTGCCGAGGCCCGCGGCATCGGTTTCAGCATCAATTCGGATACCGTTCAGCGGTTCACCACCGACTTGATCGAAGTCGGCCGCATACGCCGGCCGCTGATCGGGATATTTGGGCGCACGTTGAACCCGGCGATCGCTCAGCAGCTTGGCCTGAAGGCCGGTAACGGCGTGCTCGTCACCGCGGTGGGCGAGGGCCCCGCGAAGCGGGCGGGGATCCTGACGCGCGACGTGATCTTGAAGTTCGATGGCCGCGGAGTCTCCAGTTGGGACCAGTTTCTTGGGATCCTTTGGTCGCACCGTCCCGGCGACCAGGTCGGCATTGAGATCGCGCGAGGCGAGGAGCGGCATTCCCTGACGGTGACCCTCGACGAGGCGCCTGCCGATGGCAGCTAGCGAGCGGTCCCCTCGTATTGGGATCGCGCTCACGACATCGGTCTCGCCGGTCTTCACAGGACCGGAGCAGAAGGACTACGTCGAACGACGTGCCAGGGCAACAGAATCTTTTGGACTCGACTCGGTCTGGGTGAGCGACCGTTCGGTCTATCCGGTAGATCTGGGCCAACGGTATCCCGCTCAGTTTGGCGCCGGCGCCCTCAATCCCGCGGCGCAAAACGTTCTCGAGGCCGTAACGACGTTGAGTTTCCTGGCCGGGCTCGTGCCCAGGTTGCGGCTGGGTATGAGCGTCCTGGTCTTGCCATTCCGGCATCCCGTCCTGAACGCGAAGATGCTGACCACCCTCGATGTCCTGTCCGGGGGCCGCCTCACGATCGGGGTCGGCGCCGGTTGGATGCCGGAGGAGTTCGAGGCGATGGGCGCGGTATTCCGGCGACGGGGCGCCATTACCGATGAACACATTCGAACTTTCAAGGCGCTATGCGCTGGAGAATCCGGGTACACGGCGCGCGATTGGTCATTCAGCGGCGTTTCGTTCTTCCCGCCCCCGGTGCAGAAGCCGCATCCGCCCATCTGGATTGGAGGCAATACGGATGCCGCTCTGGGAAGGGCCGCCGCGCTCGGTGACGGTTGGCACTGCATCCGGTTGACTCCAGATGAAGTGGCCTACGGCCGGAAGAAACTGGCCGATCTGCTCGCCCGGAACCGGAGGGCGGCAGATTCGGTCGAACTCTCCGTCCGGCATACGCTCAGGCTGGGCGAGCCGGAGGTCGATATGGACGGCGTCCGCGTGGTATTCACGGGAAGCCCTGAACAGGTTGCGTCAGACCTGCGCAGGTACCGGGCGGCGGGCGCCGGGCACATTGTGTTTTCGGTGGCAGCCCCGTCGACCGCAGCCACGGTTGAGGGGATCGAGCAGCTGGCAAAAGAGGTCTTGCCGCTGGTCTGAAAGCCGGCTATTCGCCCTTTCTGCTCGCGCCTCGTGACGACGTCGGGAAGTCCGTCTCGAATTCCGGCTTGCCCTGGATGTCGAGCTTCACCCGGTACAGCTCGCCTCCCCGGTGAGCCCGGAGGTCGTATCCCGATGGCTCCAGGCCGCCGGCAGGCTCCCCGGTCCCATTCCAGGCGCTTGTCACATAGAGCTCGTTCATGTCTTTTCCGCCGAACATGACGCTCGAGGTCTGAGTCACCGGGAATCGAATCCTGCGCTCTTCCTTTCCGTAGGGATCGAATCGGACAACGGCACCGCCGTACCAGAGCGCGGCCCAGACGAAACCTTCCGAATCGACGGTCATGCCATCCGGAATGCCTTCGGTCTTGGGCATCTTCACGAACTCGCGCTTGTGCGATACCGCGCCCGTTCGAACGTTGTAGTCGTACGCCCATATCGTGCGGACCGTCGAATCGGTGTGGTAGAAGGTCTTCAGATCGGGCGAAAAGCCCATCCCGTTGCTGATTCCGATCCCGTCGGCGACGACTGCGACATCGCCGTTGGGCGGATCGAACCGGTAGAGCGTGCCGGGGGCGCCGTCGTACAGGG
>JACQUF010000361.1 GCA_016210435.1 Chloroflexota bacterium | reverse complement strand
GAGGGCTTTCCCGGCTGGCACATCGAGTGTTCCGCGATGTCTCGGAAGTACCTCGGAGAACATCTCGACCTCCATACTGGCGGCGTCGACAACATCTTTCCTCACCACGAAGGCGAGCTCGCGCAAAGCGAAGCAGCTTTCGGAGGCCCTTACGTTCAGATATGGGCCCACGGCCAGCACTTGCTCGCCGATGGTGTCAAGATGGCGAAGTCGGTCGGGAATGCTTATATCCTCGACGATATCATCGGCCGCCGCATCCAACCGCTGGCTTTCCGGTATCTCTGCGCCACCGCTCATTTCCGCACGAGGCTCAATTTCACATTCACCGCCCTCAAGGCGGCGGAACGGGGATACACGCGCCTGACCAGGATGGTCCGCGATTGGGCGCGCCGGCGCGGTCCCTACCGGACCAGGCCGGAGCTGCTTGAAGAATGGCGGCGGGGCTTCTGGGAGCGGGTCGATGACAACCTCGACGTCCCTGGCGCGCTTGCCGTCCTCTGGCTGATGGCGGACTCTGAGCTGAACCCTCGTGAGCGGCTGGCGCTCGCGCTCGAATTCGACCGGTTCCTAGGTTTCGGCCTCGAGTCCGCTGCGCGGCTTGACGCCGTACCGAAACGAATCCGCGAACTCGCCAGCGAACGGCAGAGGCTACGAAGCGGCCGCAATTACCGGGATGCTGACGGTATCCGGGACCGGATCCGTCGCGCCGGGTTCTACGTGCAGGATGGGCGCAATACCAGCCGGTTGGTGCGAATGACCGAGTGGGAACGCGCGCCTCGTCCCTGGCTCGCGGTTTCCTCCCCCGGTGAAATCGGCACGAACATCGGCCGGGCTGATACCTGCGCGTTCACCGTTGCGCTCCAGGCCAACGGCCCTTCCGGCGATGTCGAACGCTGCGTCAGGAGCGTCATGCGGCATACGGCGAACCGCGACTGTGAACTCCTGGTGCTCGACAATGCTGCGCCCGAGGCAACGGGCAGAAAACTTGAAGACCTGCGCAAGTCGAAATACACGGTGCGCGTTCTGCATGCCGACCAGCAGCTCGGCGAGGCGGCGGCGAAGAACGTCCTGCTCAAGCAGGCTTCCGGACAGATCGTGGTGCTTCTGGAGCCCTACGTCGAGCTCACGGGTGACCTCCTGAGGCGGTTGGAGGAGTTGCTGCGCCCGCCGGAGATCGGCGTGGCCGGGCCTTACGGGCTCAAGTCACGGGACCTGCACGACTTCCATGAGGTCCGCAAGGGACCCGTCGAGGTGGACGCCATGCAGGCATATTGCTTCGCCTTCAAGCGGGCCGCGCTCGCGGAGACAGGACTGCTGCCCCAGAGCTACCGTTTCTATCGGAACCTGGACCTTGATCTCAGCTTCAGGTTCCGGGATCGCGGCTACCGCATCGTGGCGGACCCGACCCTTCCGGTGAAGCGACACGAGCACCGGGCATGGGCCGAGATGCCCAAAGCGCAGCGCGAACAGTTAAGCCGCGAAAACTTCCGCAGGTTTACACGGCGGTGGGGCAAGCGCACCGATCTCCTGGTGAGCGCCTCGCTCTAGCTGATCAACCCGCACGAGTTTGCGGGGTTATGGGGCCGCCTGAGGCATGGGCGACTGCGCCTTCACGTTCGCGCCGTTGCCGTTTGCCGCCACCCCGGAGAGGACCTCGACGGCGTATGCGTTTTGCAGGTACTGCGCAAGCATGCGATGGGCGTTGAAGAACGACCCGTTCAGCACGATCGCCGAACGCATGATCGCAGACCATTCCCTGGGCCGCCGGTAGTAGCTCGGGAGAATCAGGTATTCGAGCTTGGCGTAAAGCGATGCGATCTCCCGCTGATAGTCGTGCGGGTCGTCCCACGGCTCAGCGATCGACCAGCCGGTCACGCCTTCGACGTGGCCTTCGATCCACCACCCATCGAGCACGCTGAAGCTCGGCACGCCGTTCAATGCGGCCTTCATCCCGCTTGTGCCCGAGGCTTCCATTGGCTGCTGCGGGTTGTTGACCCAGAGGTCCACTCCCGACGTCATCAACTTGCCGAGCGTCATGTCGTAGTCCTCGAGGTAGGCGATCCTCACGAGGTCGCCGAGCTCGACGGAGGCGCGGAAGATCCGGCGGATTATGTCCTTGCCAGATTCATCGCGCGGGTGCGCCTTGCCCGCGAAAACGAACTGCAGTGGCCCGACATCCTTGACGATGGGACGCAGCCTGGCAGGGTCCGCGAAGAGGAGGTCGCCACGCTTGTAACCGGTGGCCCTCCGGGCAAAGCCGATCGTGAGCGCCGATGCGTCCAGAGACACGCCGGTCTGGAGGTTCACTTCCCGGATCAGGTCCGCCTTGGACTCGGCGTGCGCCTGCTGTATTTCCTCGAGAGGCAGCGATACCGCGTATCTCAGGTACCGGTTGTCGCCGCGCCACCCTGGCACGTACCGGTCGAAGAGGCGGGCGAATGACGCCGAGGCCCAGGTTGCGCCGTGCACGCCGTTCGTAACTGCCCGGACGTCGTAGGCCGGGAACATCTGCCTGGATATCTGGGCATGGCGCATCGACACGCCGTTGGCGTAGCGGGAGAAATGGAAGCCGAGCTCGCTCATGTTGAGCTCCTGGGCCATGTGAAACCCGGCCTGCTCCAGGACGCGCAGGCGTCTCTCACCGAGCACTGCGGCAGTCAGGTCCCGTGGGAAGCGATCATGCCCCGCGGCCACCGGCGTATGAGTCGTGAAGACACCTGCCCTGCGAACGGCTTCGACCTGCGCGGCGCCCGGCGTAGCGACGCCACTGGCGGCCATCCCCTCCTCCAGCAAGGCGAGGGTCAACAGAGCCGCGTGGCCTTCGTTCATGTGGAAGGCGCGGATACCCCGGTAGCCGAGCGCTCCCAGCATGGCGACGCCGCCGATGCCAAGGATGACCTCCTGGCAGAGCCGGTACCGGCCATCGCCGCCATAGAGATGATCGGTGAGGCCCTGGTCGTGTGGCGAATTTTCGGGCAGGTTCGCGTCGATGAAGTAGACGGGGACGGTGTGACCATGCTCGCCCGTCACCTGGAGGCGCCATGCACTCAGGGAAACCTTGCGTCCCTCGAGCTCGATCGAGACGCGCTGCGTCATCTGCTCAAAGAACCGCTCAGGCGCCCATTCGCACGGAGATTCTGACTGGTTGCCGTTCGCGTCGAGCCGCTGGCGGAAAGACCCCTTACGGTAGATCAGGGTGATGGCGACCATGGGGACGCCCATGTCCGCCGCGGCTCGAATGGCATCGCCTGCGAGGATGCCAAGGCCCCCCGCATAGGTCGGCATGGCTGCCTCGAGGCCTACCTCCATGGAGAAGTAGGCGATGCTCCGGCTGGCGGGATCCGACGAGTCCAAGGACCTTGTCTGGCGCCACACGCCTTGCTGGAGCGCGAGCCCGTTCTCTCCCACACTTCCGCCGTCCCCAGCGATTCTTGCAGCCCCCTGATCGTCCGTTCCCTGCGCCTTGTTCCCGTCTGTCTCGTTCTTAATTTCTTCGAATTCGTTCATATCGGTCATTTCTCGACAGTCGCCACAGCGTGTAGATGCTGGTGCGTCCCGTCGGTATCGACTACTCGAACCTTGGGCCTGTGCCCTTGGTTAGCTGTCCCGTCTCGTTCACCTTCTTTACTTTCGGCGGGGGTCCCGGCTCTTTGCGCCCGATTGGGAAATGAATACGAGCGATCCGGCTATAGGGATCACCCTTTGTAACAGTAATGCTACCGATCGGCGTCCGCATCAATGAAACCCCGCGGGCCGGGGTGTGAAAAACCTGTATGCGATCTGGTGTTTCCACAAAGCTGCTTCCTATGGATCGGCCGTGCCGCCGGGCATGATGGCGACTCTGACGCGGAAATGTAACCCAATCGTCACAATCTCCCTCTTGATCCTACTAGATACCCTTCCCAGTTACCCGGACGCGAAAGGGAAGGGGGGTGAAGCGTGTAAGGGGGGATAGGGGTTAGGTGGGGTTAGGGGATAGGGCCCTCGAACCTTGGCCCTCTAAAAGAACGAGCTGCCGGACCTGGGTTCGGGGAACGGCCGGCAGCTGCGTAATGGGGCCGGATGCCGCCGCTACCCGCACGGTACGTCATGGCGAAGGGGGCATTCGGAGGTGACGCCGGCGGGCCGCGGCGACAGGCGCTTTTTCTAGGCGCTTGCAGGAATCTGGCTGATATCGAATATCCGGACCTCGCAAGAGGCCATCTGCTTGACCTTCTCTGCGAATGGCCCCTCCGGTCGTTCTGACGCGGGCCGGTTCGGGTCGGTGTACATCGCGATCATGTCCACCTGTTCCTGCCTTGCGATCGCGCAGATCCCCTCCGGGACCGTGTCGTGCTTGTTCCTCACGAGCCTGCAATTGATGTCGTCCGACCGCGCGCGCCCTACCTGGTCGATCAAATGCGTCGTCGCGTTAATCCGGTCGTCGTGCGACATCTCAGGCGTCTGGACGAATCCAACGATCATTTCCGTTTCTTTGCCTAGGTCACGGATGATCGTCCGCATTACCTGTCGTGCCGCAGTTGTCCCATCCGCCGGAACCAGTACCTTCTTCGCCATGGCGTCCCTCCATCCCGACTAAGCGCCAGCGGGCACCCTTCGCCGACTTTTTGATCCCCGGGCCACGCTCCCAGTCTCTTCAACCTCTAACCTGAGACCTCGAACCCAGGACCCGGGATCGCCGTTACGATTTCTCCTTTGCCCGCACGGCTTGCACGGATTTTAGCATCGGTGTTCGAAATATAGCTGACCTGATTCCTTCTCGTCTAGATAGAACTATTACGTCTTGCGTATGTGTTGGAGCGCCCGTGTTGATCGCTCTCGGCAGACAATCTGGGCGATGCCAGAAAAAGCAGACGTCATCGTCGTAGGCGGAGGGGTGATGGGCGCCGCCGCGGCGTATTTCCTGACGAGACTCGGAGTCAAGCCGCTCCTGCTGGAACGGGCGACTCTGGGTTCGGGAGGCACCGGCCGCTCCCTCGCGATCCTCCGAATGCACTACTCAAACGAGATTACGGTGCGAATTGCCCACGAGAGTCATCGCATCATCGCCGCATTCCTAGAGGAGGTTGGCGCCCCTTCGGGGTTCGTAAGGACCGGTTATCTCTTGCTGGCAGGCCCAGGACAGGAAAACGCGCTGAGACGCAACGTGGCTCTTGGCCGCAGAGTCGGTGTCAAGACCGAATCCCTCAGTCCCGCGGACGCTGCAAAGATCGCCCCGCCTGGTTTTTCGTTCGACGGAGTAGCCGCGGTCGCCTACGAGCCCGAGTCCGGATACGCCGACAGCTCCGCGGTGCTCAACGGGTTTGCAAGCGCGGCGCGAGCGGCGGGTGCCAAAGTCCAGCTCGGCACGAACGTAACCGCGATTCGAGTCGCAGACGGGCGTGTCGTTGGCGTGGATACCGATCGTGGACGTCTGGAGTCGGGCGCCGTCATCGTTGTCGCCGGCCCCTGGACTCCGGACTTGCTGGCCCCACTAGGGATCAAGGTCCCGCTGTCAGTAGTCCGCCATCAGGTCGTACGACTGCACAGACCGCTCGACCGGCTGCCGTCGCATCCCACGGTTGGCGACGTCCCGGGCGGGCTCTCCTTCCGCCCGGACTCCGGCGACGTGACGCTGGTCGGGGTCCGGGAAGACCCGGCCGAGCGCGATACCTTCAAGCAGAGCGTGGACACCGACGTCGCTGAAGACGCGCTTACCTTGCTGGCGAAACGACATTCGGCCTTTGCAGATGCGGGCTGGGATGGCGGGTGGTGCGGCCTCTTCGACATCACACCGGACTGGCACCCGATCATCGACCGTGTGCCAGAAATCGAAGGTCTGGTCCTTGGGGTCGGGTTCAGCGGCCACGGGTTCAAGCTTTCGCCTGCAGTCGGACGCGCGCTGGCCGAACTAGCGGTACATGGCCGCGCGTCGACCATCGAGATGCAGCCCCTGCGCTTTGCTCGGTTTGAAGAGGGCGACCTGCTCCGCTCTGCCTATGGCGGGACCGTTTTCGCGTAGGCTCCTGTCCGGCCCCGGATACCAGGGCGCCCGCCGGCGACGGGGCTCCCTCTCTCGGCACGGGAGAGGGGATCTCTTCCCGTGGGCCCTGACCGCCAGATCTCAGTCCTCAATGGGACCTCGACGCTCAGACCTCGGCCCGAAGGGCGTATTGCCCCTTCGACGGCGCTCAGGGCAAGCTCCCGCCCCTACCGGATCCCTACCCCGGAACCTGCATCGTCGGTTTCGTCAGGTGATGGTCCGTACGCGGGCGGTACTTGCGGGCGACGAATTCTTCCGAGAATTCGATCAGGTTCTTGACCGCTTCCTCGAATAGCTTCCGGCCCTTGGCCCTGGTCGCCAGTGTCGGCTCCCCGGCTGTGCCGTCCTCGGTATACGTGCTGGTCCACCCTGTCACCTGGACGGGCCCGGCCGCCCACAGGTCCACCCAGTGGTACTTCGACTTCACCGCGTTGATCTCTATCTCGCAGTCCTTCGCTTTATCCATCTGCACGAGGCTTCGGTCGAGATGGAGCGCGAGTGACGTCTCGGCCTCGCATGCGTGCGCGCATCCACCAGGGAAGTGGGACTTGCGCCACTTCTTCATGTACTGCGGGTTGGCGGCTGTCAGGCTCCACCAGCTTGTCATCGCCACCATCGCGTCCGACTCGAGAATCGCCCTGCGCGCAGCAAGGTCCAGCGGCGGCATGTTGGAGCCGTGGCCGTTCACGATGATGATCCGCCTGAAGCCGTGATACGCCAGGCTTTTCAGGATGTCCACCACGTAGCGGATGAACGTCTCGTGCTGGATCGTAACGGTACCCGGAAAGTCCATGACGTGCGTCGTGTAGCCATAGGCAACCGGCGGCATCGCAAGCAGCCGTCCTGGATGCCGCTTCGCGGCTTCGTTGACCACTTCCGTGGCGGTCCATCGGTCCATCTTTATCGGCAGGTGCGGGCCGTGCTGCTCCATCGTGCCGACCGGCAGTACCGGGATCATGACCCGGGATACGGCCTCGTTGACCTCCGGCCATGTGAGGTCTTCGAACCGAGAGGTGAACGCCATATTGCCTCCTAGATTCCGTAGCTCTCAGCGCCCTTTGCCTTCGCCTTCAGGGCCGCTTCGTCGATTTCGATTCCAAGGCCGGGCGCATCGGGGACCGGCAGCATGCCGTCCTCGTTGAGCAGAAATGGTTTCTTCAGTATTCCGCTGACATACGGCGCCGGATGCCAGTACTCGAGGTATTTTCCGTTTGGCATCGACGCCGAGAGCTGCAGGTCGGCAGCGGCGCCTACTGCAGTGTTCCAGCCGTGCATGACAACCTGGATGTTGCGATCGTAAGCGGCCTGCCAGATCTTGCGTGCTTCCGACAGCCCACCGCAGATTGTCAGGTCGGGCTGGAGAATATCGGCCGCGCGTTCGCGAATCCAGGGCTCGAAAGCTTGCCGCCGTGTCAGCACCTCGCCGGTGGCGATCGGGACAGGCGAGAGGTCTCTCAGTTGCCTGTGGCCTTCGAGATCATCGGCGCGCAACGGCTCCTCGAACCAAGTGACGTTGTAGCCCTTGAGCATCCGCGATGTTTCGATCGCCCACTTCAGGTCGCCGTGCCAGTAGACATCGCTGCCGCCGGCATCGACCATCAGGTCGGAGCCGTCCCCGATCGCCTTGCGCGCCGACCTGACCAGTTCTTCGTCCCGCTGGCGGTCGACCCGCCCGAACGTGCCCCAGCCGAGCTTGAATGCCCGGAAGTTCTTTTCGAGTCCGCTGGTCAGATTCGCGATCTGCTCCTTCACCGGCCAGCTGAACAGCATCGACGCGTATGGCTTCACCGCTTCCACGAAACGGCCACCGAACAGCCGCGAAATCGAGAGGCCCGCCTTCCTCCCGAGAATGTCCCAGAGAGCGATGTTCACAGCCCCGATGTAGTTTGTAACCGTGCCGCCGCGGCCGTACCAGAAGGTCCACTGGTGCAGTTTTTCGGTGACCGCCTCGGGCTGGGTAGCGTCTTGGCCGATCAGGTGCTGCGTCAGCACCTTCCGCGCGGCGTCGGCGAGCTCCCAGCGTGTACCAGCACATCCCCAGCCGGAGAT
>JACQUF010000336.1 GCA_016210435.1 Chloroflexota bacterium | reverse complement strand
CTGGCCGCCCTCGGCGACGCGTATGCCCGCGTGGGGAACATGAAGGCAGCGCAGGAGCAGTACGACACGGTGGAGTTCATCGGGCACTTGGCGGCGATCAACAAGGTCGTCTACAACCGCGAGCTGGCGCTGTTCTACGCCGACCACGGATTGAATATCGATGAGGCGGTAAGGCTCACCCGGGCTGAGATCGAAGTACGCAAGGATGTGTATGGCTACGACGCCCTTGCCTGGGCGCTATACCAGGCCGGAAGCTCCGCACAAGCGGACCAGGCCATGGCCATGGCCCTTGCATATGGCACGAATGATGCGTCATTCCATTTCCACGCCGGTTTGATCAAGAAGGCCGTAGGTGACACTCCAGCCGCACGCACGCACCTCGAAGCTGCGATGAAGATCAATCCGCACTTCTCCCTGCGATGGTCGGAGCGCGCCCGTGAGGAGTTGGCACTCCTTGCCGCGGGGCCGTCTACGCCGGAGCGCGCCAAGGGCCAGTGATTTCGTGAAGCGACTGCTGCTCGCCCTAGTCTTGCTTCTCGCTCTTCTCGCGCAGGGACCATTCGCAGCACGGATCGCGGCTGCTCATCCGCTCGGCAACTTCACGATCAACCGCTTCAGCCGGATCGAGGTTCGCCAGGCCGAAGTGAAGGTCGGCTACGTGCTTGACATGGCGGAAATCCCGGCGTTCCAGGAGTTACGCGGTATCGACGTCGATCGAAATCAGGTGGTCGACCCTTCCGAGGCAGAGACATACCTCGCGAGGCAGGTGGAAGCCCTGAAAGACGGCCTTTCACTCTTCCTGGACGGCGACCCCGTCAGACTCACGGTTACGGAACGCGAGCTTTCCTTCCCGCCAGGCCAGGGCGGACTTGCCACACTTCGTATCGAAGCGGCATTCTCGGCAACCCTTCCCGACCGGCCGGGGAGCGGTCCATGGACGCTCATCTACGAGGAGCGGAACTACCCTGACCGGCTTGGATGGAAGGAGATCGTGGCGATCGCAGGGCAGGGCGCGAGGCTCGTTTCTTCCACGGTGCCCGAGACAACCCTGTCCGACGACCTGCGATCGTATCCGGACAACAGCCTCTCCAGCCCGTTGGACGTCCGATCGGCCACCGTGAAATTCGTCTCCGTGGAAGTCTCATCCGTTCCGCCGACGACGGTACGGGAGCTGGTCCCGACACCCGGCGCGCGGGGCGGCACAGACCCGTTATCGCGGCTCCTGCGCCGAGATCATCTCAACGCGGGTGTGGTCGTACTGGCTCTGCTCCTCGCGGCGGGGATCGGGAGCTTTCATGCGCTGACTCCTGGACACGGGAAGACGATCATGGCCGCCTTTCTTGTGGGAACCAGAGGCACCTTGCGACATGCCGCGCTACTGGGTCTCACCGTTGCGGTCGCCCACACCGCGGGCGTGCTCAGCCTTGGGGCGGCAACTCTCTACGCGGCCTCAACGTTCACGCCAGAGACCGTGTATCCGTGGATGGGATTTGGCGCCGGCGCGATCGTCTTTGGGATCGGCCTGTGGCTGCTCATATCGAGACTTACCGGGGACCGGCTTCGCCTGCCTCTCCCCGGACAACGCCATTCTCGATTAGATCGGGGTCACCATCACTCCCACACGCACGATGATTCCCATCCACCGGATGAGCGAGAGATCCATGCGACTGGGAACCCGGCGACGGAGGGCCACAGCCACGTACATGAGCGCGTCCAGACTGCGCCGACGACGGTCACCTGGCGCAGCCTCGTCGCGGTCGGGCTCGCTGACGGGGCGATACCCTCGGCTTCGGCCCTCATAATCTGGCTCGCAGCGATCTCGCTGAATCGCGTTGCCCTGGGGCTGGGACTCGTCGCCGCGTTCGGCCTCGGAATGGCCGCGGTACTCATGGGCGTCGGGCTTTTGCTCGTCAGGGGGCGTGGAGTCTTCGAAGCACGGCTTGCGCCCCGCTTCCCGGCGCTTCAGAAGCTAAATCGCTCGCTGCCGTGGGCGACCGCGCTGATCGTAATCGCCGCCGGGCTGCTGCTGATCTGGCGTGCTGCCCGCCAGGCAGGGCTCATCTGAATCCTGGTCAGGAACCGACCTTACTGCGGGCTGGGTCGCAGCACCGTGACCCGTAACTCCTCAGGCAGGTTGTTTCTGGTGACATTGAGCCGTGGCGCGGGCTCGGCCGCCGATACCCCGAGCTCCTTGAGCAGCTGTGGAATCGGCCCCATCCCTTCGGGACCCGCCGAGGCGACATAGTGCATGGGCACGACGATGTCCGGTTCGAGGGCCCGCACCACCGAAGCAGCCTCATCCACGCCCAGGACGCCTGGACCACCCGCGGGCATCATCAGCACGTCCACGTTGCCGATGGCCTGCAACGCCGGCGTCGCGAGCTTCCCGGTCAGCACCCCCATGTGGCAGACCATCACGCCTTCGGCCTCCAGGACGTAGATGGTATTCAAGCCGCGCGTCCCGTTGCGGTTCGTCATGGGTGTTGCAATCCCGCGGAAGGCGAGCGCGGCGATCTCGTATTCGCCAGGTCCTTCAAGGAGGTGGGCGAATTTTCCCCATTCGTTCCTGTGCTCCCTGAGCACCCCGGAGTGGCTGAAGGTAACCACCGTGGAGCCGTCTTCCTTGCCCTTGGGGTGTTCGAGCCCGGCGTATGGCTCGAAATAGACCTCGTGCGGCCCTGAAGTCACCAGAAAGCAAGAATGGCCAAGCCAGCGGATTTCCATCGTTTTCACATTCTACGGGCGATGGGGAACCCGCCGATTTTCTTGACGCTCGCGACCGCGCATGCTAGGTTGAACGCAGATTTGGCAGTCGACGCTCTCGACTGCTAAATGGAATTTACCCCTGTTGGGGGCGCTGATATGGCACTAGGCCAGCGCACAGCCGACATCCTCAAGCTGATCGTGGCCGACTACATCGCAAGCTGCGCACCAGTCGGCTCGCTGACGCTCGCGCGTCATCACGGCCTGGGAATCAGCCCCGCGACCATCCGCAACGATATGGTTAAGCTGGAGGACGAGGGCTACATCATCAGGCCCCACACGTCTGCCGGCGGCATCCCTGCCGACAAGGGCTACCGGTTCTACGTGGAGACCCTGCCGCCGTCGCGCTCGCTCGACGAAGCCGAGCGGGCCGCGCTGGAAGGCGCGCTCGAACAGGTCCATCGTGATCTCGAGCAGTGGGCCCGCACGGCAGCATCGATGATGTCCGAAGTCGTCGGCACGCTCGCGTTCGCGACCGCGCCTCGCCCGAACACGACCCGTGTAAATCAGCTGGAGCTCCTACAGATCCACGACTTCACTGTGTTGCTGGTCCTGATCCTTCAGGGCGCCCAGGTCCTGCGGCAACTGGTCCCAGTGGAAACCCCGACATCGCCTGACCAGCTAGAGCACGCACGCAACAAGCTGGTGCGCCTGTTTGCCGGCCGGACCGCCGAGGAGATCGCAGGCGATAAGCGGGAGCGCCTGTCGCCATTCGAGCACGCCGTAATCGATGCCATGGTGGACATGCTGCGAGAGGAAGAAGCTTCCTCGACGCCCGACTACGTCGTGGAAGGCCTCTCGGCGCTGTTCGAGCAGCCCGAACTTGCAAGGCCCGGACCGGCAAGGGAACTCGCAGAGGCGCTCGATGACGACACGATCACGGCTGTCGCGGCCGAAGCACCCTCCGACGGCGCCGTGATGGTGGTCATCGGGGCGGAAAACAGCAAACAGTCATTGAGGGAGTTCAGCGTAATCGTGTCCCGCTACGGCAGTCCCGGGCACGCGTCAGGCGCGGTCGGCCTGATCGGCCCGACGCGCCTCCCCTACCATCAGGCCCTTCCGGTGGTCGGATTCACGTCATCGATGCTCACCGAAATGGTCGCCGAGGTCTACCTTGGCCGGCGGGCGCGCGACAGCGAAAGCTAGGCCCACAATCCCCCCTCAAGTCGCGTAGTTACGTACGAGGCTTTGACCGCCCCGGCCCCTATAATCTAGGTTGGACGTTTTGCTGCTTGCGGCTTATCACCGCCCTGGTTCCTGATGACAACGAAGCGCGACTACTACGAAGTCCTGGGTCTCCCGAAAGACGCCACGGCGGAGGACATAAAGAAGGCCTACCGCCGGCTCGCGCTCGAGTTTCATCCCGACCGTAACAAGACCCCGGGCGCCTCGGAGAAATTCAAAGAGATCACCGAGGCTTACCAGGTCCTTAACGACACCGAAAAGCGCGCGACGTACGACCGCTTTGGTCACGTTGGAACGCACGCGCAGGCCGGCGCGGGGTTCTCGGGATTCGAGAACTTTGGCGGGTTCGGGGATATCTTCGACGCGTTCTTCGGCGGAGAAGCGGCTACCAGGCGCGGGCCGCGGCCCGGCCGCGACCTCGAGATGCACATCACGCTCGAGTTCGAGGAAGCCGTCTTTGGCGCCGAAAAGAAGATCGAAGTCGAGCGCGAAGAAGCCTGCGAACGCTGCACCGGCACCCGCTCTGAACCGGACCACCCGCCGGTCCGCTGCTCAACCTGCGGCGGCAGCGGGCAGGTCCGCCGGGTCCAGCGCAATATCTTTGGCCAGTTTGCTCAGATCAGCACCTGCTCGACCTGCAACGGACTGGGCCGGATCGTCCAGGTCGCCTGCAAGGACTGTGGCGGAAGGGGCCGCAAGCGGGAGCGGAGATCGCTCTTCGTCAACGTACCCGCGGGCATCGAAGAAGGTACCCGGATCAGACTCAGCGGCGAGGGTGAGCCCGGCGATCCCGGGTCGCCTCAGGGCGATCTCTATTTGTACGTCACGGTCAAGCCGCATGAGCTGTTCGAACGGGAAGAGAACGACCTCCTGATCGAGATGGGCATCAACCTGGCGCAGGCCGCGCTCGGAGCGACCGTTGAAGTCCCGACCCTGAAGGCTTCGAAGGCGGTGAAGATCCCACCCGGCACGCAGTCCGGCGCGGTTTTCCGCATCCGGGGCGAAGGCGTGCCCGACATCAACAGCGGGCGGCGCGGCGACCTCCTCGTGCGGGTGGAAGTTGCGGTGCCGGAGAAGCTTTCCGCACGGCAGCGACAGCTTCTGGAGCAGCTTTCAGAAACGCTCGAGCCCAGCGCAGCGGCCCGCTCGAACGGACGCGGAGGCAAGGGCGGCCTGTTCGGGAAGATCAGGGACGCGATTTACGGAGAAGCCTCGGACGGCTAGTTCAAACCGCGTTTCCTCGGTGTCCGGCGCCCGGTGGCTTGAGATTTCCATCAAGGCGCCCGGCGAATTCGCCGAACCTCTCTCGGGCCTATTTTCTAAGCATTCCGGCGGCTCAGTGGCTGTCGAACAGTGCGGCGGCTACAACCCCGACG
>JACQUF010000335.1 GCA_016210435.1 Chloroflexota bacterium | reverse complement strand
TGTGCGTCATGGTGCGCGACCCTGCTCGATACCGCCATCTCGTTCGCGCCGCAGGGGGCCTTTTCCTGGGCGAGTATTCGGCGGAAGTCATGGGCGACTACGTGGCAGGGCCGAGCCATGTGATGCCAACGGGAGGCACCGCGCGGTTCGGATCCGCGGTCAGCGTGCGCACGTTCCTGCGCATCACGCCCGTCCTCGAAATGAACGATCGAACTTTCCTGGAGGTTGGTCGCGATGCGGAGCGGCTTGCACGTGTCGAGGGCCTGGAGGGACATGCCAGGGCCGCGGGAATACGATTGCGAAAACTTTTTGGCGAATAGCGCCGGAGATTACTGATGCCGGAACTCACGGGCCTGATGCGTCGCCACCTCGTGGCGGTGGACACCTACGCGTCGGTGGATCCTACCGAGGAGCTGGCGCGGCGCGTCGGCATCCGGCCCGAAGAAGTCATCCGGCTCAACGCCAATGAGAACCCGTACGGCCCCTCACAGGCGGTGAAGGAAGCGGTCGCTAGGACGCCACTGAATATCTATCCGGATCCCAACCAGCGGCAGCTACGCGCCGCGCTCGGCGAGTACACCGGTCAGCCAGCCGAGTCGATTCTCCCTGGCGCGGGCGCGGACGAGTTGATCGACCTTCTGATGCGTCTGTTCATCGAGCCTGGGGAGAAGGCGCTGGATTGCGTTCCCACGTTCGGGATGTATAGCTTCTGTGCACGGGTCAACAACGCAACGGTCGCCTCGGTCGAACGGGACGAGCTTTTCGAGCTTGACATCCGGGCAATCAAGGCCGCGGTCGACGACCGCACGAAAATCATCTTCATTTGCTCGCCGAACAACCCGACTGGAAACCTGGTCAGCGAGGCTCAGGCAAAGGCGCTTCTTGCCCTCGGGCCGATCGTGGTAGTTGACGAAACCTACTACGAATTCTGCGGGCGATCGCTCGCGCATCTCCTTGGTGAATTCGAAAACCTGGTGATCCTGCGCACGTTCAGCAAATGGGCCGCGATCGCGGGGCTGCGGCTTGGTTACATGATCGGCAGCCCGACGATTGTGGAGCATCTGGTCGAAGTCAAGCCGCCATACAACATCAACTCGGCCGCAGAGGTCGCGGGCCTCGCCAGCCTCGCAGACCGGAAGGCCTTGATGAAGAACGTCGAGATGCTGGTCAGGCAGCGAAGGCGGCTCGAATCTGAGCTGCAGCAGATTCCCGGCGTGAAATTCTGGCCCTCCCACGGCAATTTCCTGCTCGTGGACTTTCAACGGGATGGCAGGCAGATCTCCGAAGAACTCGGAAAGCGAGGCATATTCGTGCGTTACTTCAGCCACCCGCGCCTGCGAAACTCGCTACGGATTAGCTCGGGCACGCCGGAACAGATGGACCTTCTGATCGACGCCCTCAAGGCCATCGTGTAATTACGTCTTTGAGGTCATCCTGAGTCCGCCTCAGGCGGACGAAGGATCTGTCGAGTCCACCTCCGGCAAATGAAGGATGCGTTTCAAGCAGAGAGACTCTTCACTTTGCTCAGAGTGACATTTCAGAGGGACCGCTAAGATCCATGGCCAGCTGCAGAGATGACCGGATTGGAATCAAATGACGACGCGAGGACAGAGACAGCTCCGCACTGCAACCGTTGAGCGCAAGACTGCGGAGAGTGAGATCTCTATTACGCTGAACCTGGATGGGCAGGGCACGGCCGATGTGTCCACCGGCAACGGCATGCTCGATCACATGCTCGGCCAGATTGCCCGGCATGGGGTTATCGATCTCAAGGTCAAAGCGAGCGGCGACGGCTCGATGGGCTGGCACCACGTCGAGGAAGACACTGCGATCGTCCTTGGGCGTTGCCTGGACAAGGCGCTGGGCGACCGCCGGGGGATCGTGCGCATGAGCCATGCGATCGTGCCGCTTGATGAAGCGCTCGCAATGGTCGCGGTCGATCTCGGGGGGCGCGGCTATGCCGTCGTGGACACCGGCGCGCCCGAGTACGGGGGCGAGATGGCGGCCGACATGGTCCGCCACTTCCTCGAAAGCTTCGCAGTCGAGGCAAAAGCGAACCTGCACGTCCGGATCCTCACCGGCAAGAGCGACCACCACCGCACCGAGGCTATCTTCAAGGCGCTAGCGCGGGCCTTGAGGGCCGCGGTCGCTTTCGATGACCGCGCGCCTGGCGCCGTTCCGAGCACCAAGGGCGTCATCGGGTAGCTCCGAACCTCCTCTCCCCTCGTGGGAGAGGCCTGTCCGCACTCTTCTCCACGGGTGGGCCCCCCTCACACCAGCCCCGCGGCTTCGTTCACCTCGTGCCGGATCTGTTCGCATGTGATCCATATCACGAACGAAACGGCGGGTGGACGCGCTCGAAATCCTGGGCTAGACTGCGCTCACTTTTGCGGTCCGGGCAGCACGCGCGCCCCGGGCGCGTGCGTAACCGCACACTCGTGTGACACGCGGTCAGTGGCGAAAGGCGGGATTGCTGATGGGATTTCCTTCTCACCTCAGGTTCGGGCTCTCAACGCTGGCAATTCTCGGCGCGCTGCTGGCAACGGCCGCCTGCGAGGGCGAAAAGGTCGTCGAGACAGTGGTAGTCGAAAAAGTGGTCGAAAAGCCGGTCCAGCAGACGGTTGTCGTTGAAAAACCGGTCGAAAAGACCGTTGTAGTCGAAAAGGAAAAGGTGGTCGAAAAGACCGTTGTCGTCGAAAAAGAAAAGATCGTCGTCCAGACCGCGGCAGCGCAACCCACCGCGACCGCGACCCCGCTGCCGAAGCCTGTAGGCAAATTCGTGCTGGCCGACGCGAGAATCGTTCCGCCAATCTATGTCCACGCCCTGGCCGGCACCGGTTTCGAATGGAAGAACATTGGCTGGGGCATCGGCGACAATCTGATGCGGGTCGACGAAAAGAACAAATACCTCCCCGAAAAGAGCATCGCGGAATCGTTCACCGTCGCGCCGGACCAGAGCTCGATCACGTTCAAGATCCGGAAGGGAGTGAAGTTCCACGGCGGTGGCCAGTGGGGCGAAGTCACCGCTGACGACGTCGCCTGGAGCTTCAACAACGCGATGCGGGAGGGCTCGCTCTTCTACCGTGTGGCGTCCCTTCAGCCGTACATGAAGGGCATGGCGGTCATTGATCCACAGACCGTGCGTCTCGATTGGAAGTCAGGCAAGTTCCTCCCCTGGTGGGACCTGAACTTCACGCAGGTCCGGAGCGCCGACCCCTGGATCACGAGCAAGAAGATCGTCGATCAGCTCGGGGAGCAGAAGGCGAGCGAGACGCCCATCGCTACGGGCCCGTTTGAGGTGATCAAGTGGGCATCCGGCGAGCGAATCGAGCTGAAGGCCGTCGTACCTCACTGGCGGGGTACGCCGCAGGTGGAGGGCTACACGGTCATCGAGATGCGTGAGCCGCTCGCCATGGCCGCGGCGTTTAAGACAGGCGAGGTCGATTTCGCGCCGATCCCAAACAACATCCTGCTGCCCACGATCAACAAGGTGGCGGGGTCACGCAGGATCCCTGTCGGGTTCCCGCAGGCAGCATGCGTCAACTTCACCGGCAACTACTGGGCTCAGAAAGACAAGGACGGCAAACAGGTCTTTCCGAGGCCGGGGTTCCACCCCGAGCACCCCTGGGTCGGCGATCCACGCGACCCCGCTGACATGGAGCAGGCGCGCAAGGTGAGGTTGGCGCTCGCGACCGCCATCGATCGGGACGTAATCCTTGAGAAGGTGTTTGCCAATCTGGGCTTCACTCAGGCTGTCGAGGCCGGGATCGGATTCGGACCAGAGTCATCCGCCTGGAAGAAGGAATGGGAGTTCAAATACGACCCGAACGGGGCCAAGAAGCTCCTGGCCGATGCCGGATTCCCAAGCGGTTTCACGTTGCCGTTCTACGTCCCACCCGACCAGCCGCGCGTGAATCCGGAAGCGGGTCAATCCGTTGCGCAGTACTGGCGGGACATCGGCGTAAAGGTCGAAATCGATTCGACTGCGTACGCGGCCAGGAGGCCCAAGCGGTTCGGAGGAGTGGACGACGTGCCCTGGTACCACTGCGGCACAATCTACACCGGGGAGGACGCGCCGTATGACGGTGGCATGGGACCCGACAGCACCTTCCGCGGCATGGAAGTCGAAAACGAGCTCTACCAGCTTTACTTCGATAACTTCAAGGAGCCATCGCGCGAAAAGCGGATCGCCAACAACGTCAAGTTCGCGGACTACGTGACCAAGTGGGTCCTGCAAACGGTCTTTTCGGTCGTAGACACCCACTACGCGGTCGGGCCGAGAGTCGAGGCGTGGAGTCCTCACGAGATCGATGCGCCGATCTTCACAGCGCCCGAGACGGTGAGGGTGAAGCGATAAACTTCCGGCGCTCGAGGTGATCATCACCACGCGGACCGGGGCGTAGTCGCCCCGGTCCGGCGAGGTCATTAATGGCGAAATTCGTGCTCCGCCGTCGGGTCTATGCCACCGCAATGGTCCTGGCGACAAGCGTCTTCCTGTTCGGCCTTGCGCGCGCCGCCGGCGATCCGCGGTTCCTCTACTTGTACGAATACACGACGAAGGAGCAGTGGGACGGCTGGGGCAAGCTG
>JACQUF010000334.1 GCA_016210435.1 Chloroflexota bacterium | reverse complement strand
GCCTTCTTCGTCGGGTGACCTCCGATACGCTTTGCCTCGTCGATCAGGGCGTCGTCGATGGCGAGGTTTGTGGCCACATCAGTCCTCTTTCGACCCACACCCTATCACACACGACGATGTGTAGGAACCGCTCCGAATTATAGCCCGATCTGGCTGAGCACCTCGCCCCGGCGCCGCCAGGTCTCGTAGAAGGCTTCATACTCCTCGGCGGCAGCAGGGTCGGGTTCGATCGTCTTGCAGAGGGCGGCCCGGCCCTGCAATGCGGTTTCGAGCCCCGGCCCGAGGCCGGCGGCTTCTGCCCCCAGGGTGATCGCGCCGAGCGATGAGACGTCGGGCCCGCTAACGGCGATCGCAAAGCCCATCACGTCGGCAAGCACCCGGGCGAACGACCGGTTCCTTGTCATCCCGCCGCCAACCGCGACGCGCGCGGTCGTTACCGGGCCGAGCTTCCCCAACCGCTCGACGTTGGCACGAATCGCGAACGCAAAGTTTTCGATCGCGGCACGCCCGAGCACACCGGGATTGGGGGGCTCGAACGAGACCGGGGCCGGGAAGATGAAGCCCCCGGGCCTGAGTCCTGCCTTCGACAGGTTCACGACGTCCGGGCCAAGGTGGGCGCTCGTCGAACGCCCGCCCCTGGGCGACCGGGCGATCGCGCGGTCGAGCGCGGTGTAGTTCGAATCGGACGGATCGCCACCCGAGACCAGCCGGGCGAGCCATTCGTAGGCGCCACCCATCACGCCTGTGTTGCCCTCGAGAACGAACTGTCCCGGCACGACATGCCTGCCGGTCCAAAAGCCCCGCTCGGGATCGAACAACGGCGCCTGGGTAACTTTCTGGACGGCACAGCTCCACCCGGCAACTACGCCGATGTCGCCGGGGTCGGCGACGCCGAGGCCAACGAGACCTGACTGCGTGTCCGGCCCTGCAGCAACAACAGGCACTCCTGCGGGAACTCCGAACTCACCGGCGGCATGCCGCGAGACTTCTCCTACGATGGTCCCGGCATCGACCTGTTGCGGGAAACCGATCGGCTCAAGCCCCAGGCCGCGGGAGATCTTCACCGCCGGGCTTCCCGACCGGACATCGACGAGGCCCGCCTCGACCCCCAGCGAGCGCTCGAGGCGCAGCTCGCCCGTCAGCCGGTGAACGATCCAGTCGCCAAGAGAAGCGACATGGGCGGCCCGCGCAAAAATCGCGGGCGCCTCGTCGCGGAACCACGCCAGCTTCGACCACGCGAGCATGAACGAGGGCAGGTGTCCGGTTGCCTCCCAGATGAGACTGGCGTACCGGTCGTCGATCGCGGCGCCCTGGAAAGCCCCTCGCAGGTCGGTATTCGGTCCGGCGTAAAGGGTGTCGCCGGACGCGTCCAGCAGGGCGATGCCCTCACGCTGGCTGGTCACGCCGATGGCTTCAACCTGTGTGGCCGGGATATCGGCCGAACGCAAAGCGGACCGGATTCCGCGTCCAATGGCCTGCCACACGTCCCGCTGGTGGAATTCGCGGGCGAGATCCGGCCCTGATTCAGGCCGATGGGCGGTCAGCGGCAGCCGGCTTGTCGCGACCGGCCTGCCGGTCGGACGCGCCAACGTGGCCCTCACGCCTGACGAGCCAAGGTCGATGGCGAGGATCACAGGCCGGCGCGAGCCCCTCACTCAGCCGGGTCCCGCCATCGGGTTCATCCCCAACTGTCGGGCGCCGCGGCGGTGCTGCCAGACCTCGGGATTGACCAGGTTGAGCGGCCGTTCCCCCGTGAAGTACCGTCGCAAGTCGGCGGCCATCGCCCTCGAGTGCCGCTCCACGGTCTCGTCGGTGGCGCCGCCGATGTGAGGCGTGAGCACCGCGGAATCGATCGATAACAGGGGGTGACCGGGCTCCAACGGATGCGTCTCGAAGACATCGATCGCGGCCCCGGCTAGCCGCCCTGACTTCAAGGCCACGGCCAGCGCCTGGCTGTCGACCAGTGTAGGTGAGGCGGTGTTCACCAGGCAGGCGCCGGCTTTGATCCTCGAGATGGCCTTGGCGTCGAGCAGAGGCGAGCCGTTGTCGGCCGGCCTTGCGTGGAGCGTGAGGAAGTCCGAGCGCGCGAGTACTTCGTCGAGCGCGCAGGGGCGGGCGCCCGCAGCCTCGATCTGCGCGTGCTCAAGATATGGGTCGAATCCGAGTACATGCATGCCGAGTGCCTGGGCGAGGCTCGCGACGCGTCTGCCGATCGCGCCCATGCCAATGATGCCGATGGTGCGCCCTGATAGCTCGATTCCCCGCAGCGCGGTGTACGGCGCCGTTGGTGATTCCCATCTGCCGCCGCGGACATACCTGTCAGCCTCCGGGATTCGCCGTGCAAGGGCGAATACCAGGCCGATCGTCATCTCGGCGACGGCTTCTGCGTTTCTGCCCGGTGTATTCACGACAACCACGCCGCGTTTCGTTGCGGCTTCAATGTCGATCTGGTTGAGCGCAGCCCGGCAGATTCCGGCAAATTGAAGGCCCGGCGCCGCCGCAAACGTCTCGTCGAAAAGGAAATCCGCCTCGACGACGACCGCAGCAAGCCCCTCGGCATTGAGCCGCCGCCCCAGTTCTTCAGGGTCCTGCAGCCGCCCGCTCGCGCGCCAGTCCTCATGAGCGACATCCGCGAATTCACGGATCTCAACCAGCCCCGCCTGAGAAAAAGGCGCCAGCACCAGGACGCGGGGTTTCAAGGCGAGCCTGCGCCGGGCTCGCCGGTCTCAGTTACACGCCGTGGCTTGAGCCCCGCGAGCAAGCGCGCCGCCTGGTTTCCGCTCCGCACCGCGCTCTCCATCGTGGACGGCCAGCCGGTAGCCACCCAGTCGCCCGCCAGGAACAGGTTCCGGACAGGGGTCGCCGCACCGGGCCTCAAGGCCGCAGTGCCAGGGACCGATCGGAAGGTGGCCTGGACCTGCTTGACGCTGATGAAGCGAGTCACCTTCGCGTCTCGGGCGGCCGGGAAGACGCGGGCCATTTCGGGCACGAATACGTCACGCAGCTCTTCGCGCGTCATCTGGGCCCATTTCCATGCCCCGCTGAGCGATATCACGACGTGCTGTGCCGGCCCCTCACCCTTCGACAGGCTCAGGGCGCCGCCCTGGCCCTCTCCCCCATGGGGCGAGGGGATCGAATTAGCGCCCTCTCCCCGGTGGGGAGGTGGGATCGGGGATGCGGGGCGGGCGGCGAAGCCCGGCGGATCACCCCCCGTCAGAGGTGGAGGAATGCGAATTTCCCCCGCCCCTACGCCCCCGCCTTCCAGGGGCGGGGGTCTCTTGGTCAGGGCACGGGAAGAAGGGGAGGGTGAATGCATGCGGTCTACGTTGAAGACCCACTGAACCGGGCTATCGAGCACGGCAACAAACACGTCTTTCATCACCGGCCGGTCATACCAGATATGGACTCCCACGATCGGCGCCGACTCCAGCCGGGAGGCGGATGAGAACGGCTCGCGTGCCGATAGACCATTCGCAAGCACGTCCCCGATCGCGAAATGCGGGATGGCGAGCACGGCCGCGTCACACGAAAAACGCTCGCCAGCGGTCGTGACAACTGACCTTACACATGAGTCTTCGATTTCGAGCCCGGCGACCTCCGTGCTGGTCCTCACGCGGCCTCCCCGGGCTTCCAGATAACGGGCCGCCGCCTCTCCTGCGAGCTTCGTCAGCGCCACTTGCGAATAGCCGATCGCTGCGGCGTCGGAACCGCCCAGGAGCGCGGTCTGAAAAAGCATCACTCCAGCATCTGCGCTCACGACACTGATGTCATCGTTCAATGCAGGCAGAACGATCAGGTTCCAGAGGCTCTGGATCGTTGCGTCGTTCTGGCCATGTCGCCGCAGCCACCCGTCGAATGTCTGGCTGTCGAGCGTGGCCCCGTCGCGGTCCCGCCGCAGTGCGCGGATTTTCAGCATCCCGTACGCGACGCGCAGCTTGTCCGGGAATCGCAGGTGCCTGTATCCGAGCAGCGAGGGCAGAAGCCCCAGCGATCGAGGTACGCGCCTTGACCAGCGAAGGTTACTGACCTTTCCGTTCCGAATGACGGGCATGTCGAGGCGGGGCTGGATTCTTACGTTCCCCCAGGCCCCCACGCGCTTCAAGAAGGCGATGTACTCGGTACAGGCGCCCAGAAAAACGTGCTGGCCGTTGTCGATCTCTACGCCTGTCTCGCGATCCACGAACGAGAACGCCCGCCCGCCCAGATACGGCCGCTTCTCGAGCACCAGCGGCGCCCAGCCCGAATCGGCGGCAGCGACCGCGGTGGCCAGTCCGGCCAGGCCGCCTCCTATGACGGCGACACGTGGACGTTCCGATTCGGGCCTCAAGCCTTCGCTTCGCTCAGAGATAGTCATGACGGCTGCGTCCTGATCCCGTCCCATCGGCAAGCCCAGGGTAAACCCCGGTCCAGGCTGGGCATCGACGAGGTGAATTTGTCGAAGTGGCGACGACCTGAAACGGCCCGTCCTAGCGCGTGAGGGGAAGAAGGCTGCGCAGCCATAACCTCGCCATGATCGACAGCTTCGCGGGCGTACTCAGACGGATTCTAGGTCCAAAGACGTTGTACCCGCGGGCTTCGATGCGGCTCAGCAGCTTGCGGTAGATACGGAACATTACCTCCGGGCAAGCCCTCGAACGTTTGTCCAGCAATGGCAGCAGCTTCTCGCCGCTGGCGAAGTAGGAGCGGGCGCGGT
>JACQUF010000340.1 GCA_016210435.1 Chloroflexota bacterium | reverse complement strand
TCCCCCAGGGGGCGAGGGGATTGGAAGCGCGCCCTCTCCCCCGTGGGGCGAAGGGATTGGAAGCGCGCCCTCTCCCCCGTGGGGCGAGGGGATTGGAAGCGCACCCTCTCCCCCAGGGGGCAAGGGGATTGGAAGCGCACCCTCTCCCCCGTGGGGCGAGGGGATGTGAGATTGGCCCACTCCGGGCGACTGAGTCCCGTCGAGGAGGTGGCCTCCGGCGGCCTCCTCTCCCTCGAGGGGAGACGCCGTCCTGAGCGTGTCGAAGGAGGCGTGTCCGCCTGAGGCGGACGAGGGAAAGGGTGAATGAAGAGCCCCCGCCCCCTCACCCCCGCCCTCAGCGGGGCGGGGAGTCGAAGCTTGCAACCGCTTGAAGCGGCGTGACAGCACCTCGCGCATGCTGGCGAAATCGTCGTTCCCGGGCACGGTCTTTATCTTGAACCGCCGGTAATGGGCGCGCTTCGGCTTGCCGTCCTCGAACACGACCATGCTCGCCACCATGCTCGTGCCCTGGATGTGCGAAACGTCGAAGCACTCCATCCGGCGGGGAAGTCTGGGAAGGTTGAGTTGCTCCTGCAGTTCCGTGAGCGCGTGCTGCATCAGATCATCGTCGGCCGCCCATTTCGCCTTCAGGTTTTCGAGGCCATGCTGGGCGTTCTCCTTGACCATCTGGACGAGCCGTCGCTTTTCCCCGCGCTCCGGCACCGAAATCTGCACCGGCCCGGACCTTCGCTGGGCCAGACACCCTTCGATCACTTCCTGGTCCTCGACCGGGACAGGCACGAGGATCCTCGGCGGGACGTATGAAGCCGAGTCGTAGAACTGCTTTACGAAATGGGCCAGGATCGCGCCCTCCGGCTCGTCCTGCGTGCCGTCCATGATGAAGTTGTCACGGCCGATCAGGCTGCCCTGCCTGATAAAGAAGATTTCCACCCAGGCCTCGTTGCGCCCGAAGGCGACCGCGATCACGTCCATGTTGTCGTTCTTAAGCGAGACGACTTTCTGGCCTTCGTAGACGCGCTCGATCGCTCGGAGCCGGTCGCGCAACGCCGCGGCTCGTTCGTACTGGAGCGCTTCGGACGCCTCGTTCATCTGCCGGCTGAGGTCGGCCACTACGTCTTTCGTACGGCCCTCGAGGAACATCACGACCTCGTCGATGACCTTGATGTAGCCCTGGCGATCGACCGCCCCGATGCACGGACCCACGCAGCGCTTGATGTGGTAGTCAAGGCAGGGCCGGTCATCGGTCCCGGTGATCGCCTTTGTGCACGACCGGTAGGGGAACAGCCGCTTCAGCAGGTCGAGCGTCTTGCGGACGCTCCCCGCGCTTGCAAACGGGCCGAAGTAGCGCGCCCCATCGTTCGCAGTGCGGCGCGTGATGTAAACCTGGGGAAAGTCTTCCCGGAGGTCGATCTTGATGTACGGGTAGGTCTTGTCGTCCCGAAGCCGCGTGTTGTAGTAAGGCTGGTGGCGCTTGATGAAGCTGTTCTCGAGCAGCAGCGCCTCCTGCTCCGACTCAGTCACGATGAACTCGAAGTCAGCCAGTCTCAGCACGAGCTCACGGATCTTCGGCGCCAGGCCGGATGAGTTCCCGATGTACGCGCGCAGCCGGTCCCGCAGCAACGCCGCCTTGCCGACATACAGCAACTTGCCACCCGAGTCGCGTAGCAAGTAAACGCCCGGTTTGAGCGGAACGGATGCGAGACGCTCGGAAAGCTGCTCGCGTGTCTGTGTCGAAGTAGTCACAGGTTCAGTCTATTGCACCGTGCTGGGTGTATCGCAACGGGTAATGCGTAGCTGCGTTCGGGATGACACGGCGTGTGACGTTGGGAAGCTCGGACTGAGCTCGCCCAGCGGGATCGGGCGTTCCCCGGCATGGCGATCAGCGATCTAGCGGGAGCTAATCGAGAAAGATGGCGACGAGGATGACGGCGACGACCAGGCCAGTCGTCACGACCCCGAATTTCACGAGTTCCTGCTTGAGGTACTCCGTGTATACGGCCCCACGTGCGCGCGTCCCCTGGCGGGGCGTCCTCACACGGGCTGGCCGGGCCGCAAACGTGAGGGTTGCGCCCGCCGTCTGTCTGGCGGGCTCCGGCGCCGGGGTCCCGTCTTCGGTGGGTACAGGCCCGACGTACACGTTCGGGCGCGCGTCGCGTCGCTTGCCTCGCTTCTTGAAGTTGAACGCGACTCGACGGGTATTTCTGGGCATGATTGGGGCGGAAAGCCTTCGGAGTATTACTTGAGTCCGCGCTCATTCATTGACCGGACCATCTCGACCGTCAGCTGCGCGGCGTACTCGATGCTGACTTCGGACGTATTCCACATCACATGATACAGGAAGGGGTCGATTGGAGTCGTTCCGAAGGCGTCCCTGAAATACTTCGCCTGGGCCTTGTCCGACTGCTCAACGAAATCCCGCGCATGGTCCATGTCGAGGTGCTCGCGAAGCATGATCCTGCGCACGCGGTCGTCCATGTAGGCACACAGGCCGACTCGCAGCACGTTCGGCTTGTCCTTCAGGATCGCTCCGCCGCCCCGGCTCAGGATCACCACATTTCCAATCTCTGCGAGGTCGCGCACCACTTCTTGCGTCGTCTGGATGAACTCCTTCTCGCCCAGCTGGTGCCCGGCCGTGACGATGGGTTCCTCGATCTCCCGGTACGGACGGGACAGCAGCACCTCCACGCCCGGGCCGAAATACGGGTCTCCCCCGGTACCAGCGACCGCGGAGCGCTCGAGCATCCGCTGGATCAGCCGTGCGAACCGGTCGACAACGCCGGGGGCGCGGCGTTCGGTTTCCACGAGCGCTTCGACGGTAGAGCCGACCCTCTTGCCGATTTCCGCAAGGAGCAGGCGGTCGACGTAATCGAGTCCCAGCTGCTTTGCGACGATGCGGCCAATGTCTGGCGCGCCGCTTCCGGCTCGTCCTTCGATGGTTATGACGGTCACTGGGCCCCCCCTCACCCTGAATCCCTCTCCCCAATGGGGCGAGGGGATCGTTTTCGTTACACCCTGAATCCCTCTTCCGCCTCAGGCGGGGGATGGTGTCTCTCGCCCATACCTTATCGCGCTCGCGGGTGCGCGCGCTCGAACTCTTTCCTGACGTGCTCGCTTGTCAGGTGGGTGTAGATCTGTGTGGTAGCGATGCTGGCATGCCCGAGCATTTCCTGGACCTGGCGCAGGTTGGCGCCCCCCTGCAGGAGGTGGGTCGCGAAGCTGTGCCGGAGCGTGTGCGGCGTCAGTCGGACGTCGAGTCCTGCCCTCGTCGCGGCGTTGCGCAATCGCAGCCAGAACGCCTGCCGGGTCATGCGCATACCTCGCCGGTTCAGAAACAGGGCGTCGCCGCTTTTCTCGTTCGCAAGCCGGGGGCGCGCGCTTTCCAGGTACGACCGTATCGCGGCGACCGCATGGGCGTGTACTGGCACGAGCCGTTCCTTGTTTCCCTTGCCGAACGCCCTGACCGTGCCCGTGTCGAGATCTACGTCGCGTGTGCCGAGCCCCACGAGTTCGCTCACGCGAAGCCCGCTCGCGTAGAGCAGTTCCAGCATCGCGACGTCACGTCGCCCCTCGTTCGACCGATCGATGGCGACCGCGGTCAGAAGCTGGTCTACCTGCGCGACGGTCAGGGCCTTGGGGAGCGGGCGGCCGGAACGAGGCACCCGCAGCTTGGCCGCGGGATTCGCTTCGACGAATCCCTCTTCCTTGAGGAACCGGAATAGCGACTTGACGGCCGCGATCTTGCGTGCCCGGGTCACCTGCGAATACCCGCGGGAGTCCAGATCTTCGAGGTAGCGGTTCAGGTGAGGAGTGTCGATCTCGCTCCACTTCGCGATATGCGGCCGCGGTCCCTCGGTGAGGAACTCGATCAGCTGGGTCAGATCGCTCGCATACGCGGCAACGGTGTGCCGGGACGCGCCGCGTTCAACCGTCAAATAGTTGAGAAAGCTATCGAGTTCGTCGTCCATCTCGACCCGGTCGCAGATTCCCGTAAGGGTTGCGGGATTTTAGCACGCAGGCCGACCGCCGCCGGCAGCCGGGATCGATCAGCCGAGTTTAGAATCTAACGAATCATGATTCGAATACCGTTCGACCCCAACATCATTTCGAGCGGAAGTTTTACCCTCAGCTGGCACGGCCTGCTTAGCTTCGTCGCAGTCGCAGCCGCGGTCGTGCTGGTCGCCCGCTGGGCCAAGCGGGATGGTATCGATCCCGACATCGTCTATAACCCCGCGGTAGGGGCGATCGCCGGCGGTATCATCGGCGCTCGCATCGTGCACGTGGCCGACAACTGGCACATCTACCGCCACGATCTGACC
>JACQUF010000342.1 GCA_016210435.1 Chloroflexota bacterium | reverse complement strand
ATTTGCCGGATCCCACCTGGTGGAGCTCCTTCTCTCTCGAGGGGCAGAGGTGTACGGGCTGTTCATGCCGGGAGGCTCCCTGGAAAACCTTGACGAGATCCGAGGCGATCCCCAGCGCGCCGATCGCCTCCGGCTCTGGGAAGCAGACATCGTCCACGACGAGCGCCTGTTCAAGGTTCTCGCAGATATCCGCCCTGACCAGGTGTATCACCTGGCGGCCGTCTCCTCAGTTCGTCGCTCCCTGGCGGATCCTGGGGAGACATTCCGGGCGAACACCCTGGGGACCCGGAATCTCCTCGAGGCGATCCGGCGTGCTGGGATGAGGTCACGGATCCTAGTCGTCAGCTCCGCCGAGGCCTACGGAGAGTCGGCCAATCTCCCGAGACCACTCCGGGAAGATGACCCCCTGCTGCCCGTCAGCCCGTACGGGGCCAGCAAGGCCGCGGCCGAAGCGGTCGCGTGTCGGTACGTCGCCGAATTCGGCCTGGATGTCATCCGGGTCCGCCCCTTCCCCCACACCGGCCCGCGCCACGCCCCGCAGTTCGTCTTCCCCGATTGGGCCTGGCAACTGGCGGAGGCCGAGGCCGGCCGGCGACCGCCCCGACTCCGGGTGGGTAACCTCGAGGTCCGTCGCGACCTATCGGACGTTCGGGATGTTGTGGCGGCCTACGTGCTGGCGCTGGAGCGGGGGGAGGCCGGTGCTGTGTACAACGTCTGCGCCGGACGCGTGTACACACTTCGGGAGGTGCTGGAGGCGATGATCGGCCTGACGCGGCTCCAGGTTGAGATTGTCACAGAGCCCGAGCGTCTGCGTCCCCACGACCTGCAGGTTCTGATAGGCTCGGCTGAGGCTCTCCGTGCCTGCACCGGGTGGGAGGCATCCACTCCCCTCTCTCAAACTCTTGGCGACCTGTTGTCCCATTGGCGCGCGAAGCAAGGAGCCTCGTTTTCTCAGCGTATCTCTGGATCTTCGGAGGGTCCGAGGGCGTGAGCTCTGCCTCCACCCAGATGGTTTGTCTGTCCCCGAGGAATTCTGGCTATTTTTCCTTGACACGATTTTTTGCTTTGGGGTATTGTTCGCCCCTCGAACAGACCGTCGGTATCCCTCGGGAAACAAGCGCCTGGTTGGCTAGCGCGTTCCAGGACCGAACAGGCTTGGAACCGGAGGTGGTCGAGGGAACGAGGTTTCGGCGGTTCGAGTGTACTCCAGTAGCGTCGGGAGTTCGGAAAACCATCACAGTACGGAGCATTCGAACGACGACGCGCAGTTGATATCCAAATGCGAGACGACACCGCCCGGGATCTCACCATCCTGAGCGCCATCGCCCAAAACGACCGGCTCACGCAGCGATACCTGGCCCGCGAACTGGGCATGGCCGTCAGCCTGGTGCATCTCTACTTGCGGCGGCTGGCGGTGAAGGGCTTCATCCGGATCGTTAACGTCCGTCCGAACCGGCTCCGCTACCTGCTGACCCCCAAGGGTCTGGCCGAGAAGTCCCGCCTGAGCTACCTCTACATGTGCCGAACCTTCGAGCGCTACCGCGAGGCCCGCGCGTCGCTCCGCGAGGCCTTGCGGCCGCTGGCCGAGGATGGGCACACGCGGATCGCCTTTTACGGTACGGGCGAGGCCGCCGAGGTGGCATACCTGTGCCTGAAGGAAAGCGGACTGAATCTCAGCACGGTCTTCGACGCCGAGAACGGCGACCGCTTCCTGGACCTACCCATCCGCAGCTTAAATGAGCTGATCCCCCAGGACTTCGACCGGATCGTGGTCACATCCTTCGGCAGCCAAGAGGCGACGCAGGCCAGAATCGAGGAGCTCGTTGGGCGGGGGGTCTCCCGCGACCAGATCATCACGTTGCAGCGCTGATTCCATCATGGACATGCAGTCGGCGCGAGGGGCGTGGGCGCCGGGACGGCCATTTGTAGAGTTTGCTGAAGCGAGTGGAGCCGTAGTCATCATACTCGGCAGGTGGAGCTCCAGCTTCGAACTTGACCCGACACCAGGGATGCTCGACTATGACGAATGACGAATACCAGCGCCTCATTGAATTCCTGGGTCGCAAGTTTGAAGAGATCGACCGGCGTTTCGAGACCATCGACCGCCGGTTCGATCGCGT
>JACQUF010000341.1 GCA_016210435.1 Chloroflexota bacterium | reverse complement strand
GGAAGCCCCTCGCCAAACTCATCGAGGAATATCACTACCGCAAGGGCCAGCGCGAGAACGGCCGCTAGCGATTTTCGGTCAGATGCGGAGCAAGATTCCGACGACCGCGTTGAAGAGGCCGACCGCGAATCCGCCGACCAACACAAGTACCAGGACCGCCCAGGCGAGCGCCGCCGCACCGATAACTGCCGCAAGTACAAGACCGGCAACCTGCCACCAGGTAACCCTTTCGGCCTTGCCTTTGACCTCCTGAACGTAACTGGTGTCCGATACCCCGGTCGTGTGAATAGTCGCCGTCGCGTTCATGGAGCCACCTCCGCCGCTTGAAACCGTCAGAGGTAGCGTCAAGGACTGCGCCGGTGGCGTGTAGGTACATTGGTACCACCATTGCACGAACGGAAGTACCCAATCCGGGGGGCCACAGTTCGACGATGCGGTTGCGCGTCGGGCGCACGCTTTTTAACCAGGCTTCTGGAACGCAACCGGCTTCCGACCATGCACCTGAAGCGCGTTGCACCACCCATATTTCGCGCCCACGACTTCGAATCCGGCGTTGCCGACTGCGGATGCCATTACCAATCGTGAACGTTTGTTAAAGGGTTCCAGCCACGACCACTGCCCCGGGTACATGAAGTCAACACCGACTCGAACGAATAGCTCACCACCGGGCCGCAAGACCCGGAAGGTACTGGCGGCACGCATCAAGGAGTTGCGGGCTGAGATTACGGGGCTCGAACAGGAGCGCGGCAGGGCGGCGCAGGTAAAGGCGTCGGTAAAGGAGCCTGTGATCGACGCGGACGAGATCGTCGCCTATCTAGGCGATCTGGAAGGGGTATTGGCCGAGGGATCGGTAGAGGAGCAGCGGACGGTACTCAAGGGCTTCGTCACCGAGATCGTCAAGGGCGACACAGAGGCCACGGTCTACTACACGCTGCCTATGCCGCCGCACCGCGAAAAATTTGAATCGTTTGGTGGAGCTGAGGGGACTCGAACCCCTTACCTTCGCAATGCCATTGCGACGCTCTCCCAGATGAGCTACAGCCCCGCCAACGAAAATCCTATCACGGGCGCTCTACCGTAAGGATCACTCGGTATCCGTTCCCGCGGGGACGTTCGAAGCGACGGCCTGTCGCCGTCTTGCCTCCCGGTCCCGGAACGTATGCCAGTAGAAGAACACGGCGCCTCCGAAGACGATCACGCTGATCCATGAGATCGAGCGGTCGACAAGCGTCACCGCAAATGCGTCTGTATGGCCCAGGCCCAGCAGAACGAGAACGCCTGCCAGGCCGCCTTCGACGAAGCCAAATCCACCAGGGGTCGGGATCGTGCTGAGCATGGCGTTGGCAAGCGCAGCGAAAGCAGCCACGGTGAACGAAAGGTCGACTCCGATGGCCTCGCTTACGAAATAGAGCCTGGCTACCTCGAGCACCCAGCCGCACACGCCGAGGCTCAGCTGCAATGGCAGGTCCCGCGGCCGGAAGCTCTGCAGGGTTCCCGCACGGAATTTCATGTACGGCGCTCTCAGCCGCGCCGGCAATCTGAGGGAAAGCCGTTCGCCACCGACGAACCGCATCGCAACGAGCGCGGCGATCAGGAAGCCGAATAGAACAATCGAGACCGCAACGACGACCGCGGGGGCTGCAACCTCACGGGTGTAGGCGAGAGCGGCGGTCGCGCCGAGCAGAACGAGCAGGATCGCGGCCATGTCCTGGACTCGTTCAGCGACTACCGTCCCGAGACCCGCCGAGAACGAGGCGCCCGACTCCCGGGCCAAGCCATAGCCGCGATATGCATCGCCCAGGCGCAGGAATGCAACCGAATTGGCGAACCACCCCATCAGGATGATGAAGGCTGATGTAATCGCGGATGGAATCCTCACACCCTCGGTCCGGCCTATGCCCGCGGTCTTCGCGATTAGTCTCCATCGCATCCCGCGGAACCAGAAGCTGAGGTAATAGAGGCCAAGGGCGAGGATGTATTTGAGCGGATTCATCGAAAGAACCTGGCCTCGAAGGCTTGTCCAGTCGACATCGAAGAACCGCCAGGCTACGAGCCCCAGAACACCGACCGCCACCACGATGGCGATACAGGTCGGCAGTGAGAAGACCTTTCGCCGGAGGGACAGTTCGGCAGGGCCGCCGGATAAACTCCCGGGCTGACCGGGCGCGGGCGTGGTCATCGACCAATCCGGCCCCCGGCCCGCGCGCCCTTTGAACGTGGCGCAAGGAGCGGCCGATGATGAGGCACGCCTGGGCGGCGAGGATATTGCCCCGGGGTTGCCCGATCCTTCTCCCAGATTACAAGCGTGTCCGGCATCAACGGGCCAGGAGCATCGACGATCTGGGTCCCAACCAGCCGCGCGCCGAGTTCACGTGCGGCGTACTCCGATGACCTGATCTCGGCTTCGATTTCAACGCCCTTCTGAGCTATTGAAACCCCGCCGACCCGCGTGAATGGCAAAGTCAACTCGGCAAGCTCGGGCAGCTGGGCGACAGCTCTGGCCACCACGACGTCGAATCTTTCACGAAACGCGGGATCTTGCCCGGCTTTTTCGGCACGGGCGTTGACCGCTCGAGCGCGATCAATTCCCAGCCGTTCGATCAATTCGGACACGAAATCGGCTTTCTTTCTCGTTGCGTCCAGAAGCGTCACGTCGAGCCCCGGGAGCGCAAGTTTCAACGCGAGCCCAGGGATTCCGGCGCCAGTACCAACGTCGAGGACTCTGACACCTTCACCCTGTGTGGCAATCGCGCCCGCAAGTGGTCCTTGCCGGACGGCAAGGATACGCAACGAGCGAAGGAACAGATCGTCGCGCACCGCGTCCCAGCCATGGACGGCTGTCAGATTGACGACACGGCCGCGTTCTTCCAGGAATTCGAAGAACGAACGGAACCGTCCCTGCTGGACTGGGTCCAGTTCTATTCCAATCTCGGCCACCCCTGCTATCAGAAGTTTCAACGAAAAGATCCTTCGTCCGCCTGTGGCGGACACGCGCAACCCCCCTCACCCCAACCCTCTCCCTCACGGGGAGAGGGGTTTCCGCACCGAGAGCGTCATACTAGTTTGACGCTCGATTGGTCGGGTGATAGGTTTCTGGCGTGCCACCACGTATCGCCGTATGCGTCAAGCAGGTACCGGACCCGGATGCGCCCGCCTCGACTTTCAAGGTCGATGAATCCGCGAGGAGGGTCATCACCGCCCCCGGAATCCCTCCCGTGGTCAACGGGTTCGACCTCCACGCGACTGAGGCAGCGCTGCGCATAAAGGATGCCCACGCAGGCGGGGTCGAGATCACCGTTCTATCGGTCGGCCCATCCTTCGTGATGGAAGTGATCAAGAAACCGCTGTCCATGGGCGCCGACAACCTGATCCTCGTCGAGGACGCGGCTCTTGCTGATGTCGATGCACATGCCACCGTGACGGTCCTTGCGGCAGCTCTCAAAAAGGCAGGCCCATTCGATCTGATCCTTTGCGGCCGGCAGGCATCCGACTGGGACAACGCCTACGTTCCGCTGGGACTTGCGGAAGTCCTCGGACTGCCGTGCGTGACGCTCGCACGAAAAGTCGACTTGCTAAAAGAGAGCGGCAAAGTCCGCGTGGAACGGTCACTTACCGATGGTTACCAGGTCGTCGAATCTGACTCACCCGCGGTGATCACGGTGAGCAATGAGCTGGGAGAACCGCGTTACCCGACACTGCGAGGGATCATGGCCGCCACTCGAAAGCAGCCATCGAGGTGGAAACCGGCCGACATTGGATTGAACGCAGCTGCCCTCGCGCCGTTGCTTTCGCTCGAACGTCTCTTCGTGCCTGAGCGGCAGAAGGAAATTGAGCTCATCCGTGGTGAAGATGATGCCGATGCAGGCCGAAAGCTCGCGCTGCGGCTACGGGAAGCGAAGCTGATTTGACTATGCCAAAAGTCCTGATCGCCGGCGAAGTCCAGGACGGCAAGCTCGCCGGTGTGTCGGGAGAACTTGTTGCCGCGGCACTCAAGCTGACAGGCAACCCCAGGGACGTTTCAATTGCTCTGGCATGCGACGACGCAGCTGGCTCAGCTGAGAATGCGCTCGCCTGCGGCGTTGGTTCCGTGTACGTCATAGAGCACCCGGCTCTCAAAGGTGCTGGACAGGGTGGTTTCGACGCGCCCGTGACGGCCTTTGTGGCGCTCCTGAACGCCGAGAAGCCGGACGTTTTTCTCATGGCACGGACAGATTTCGGCTACAACGTGGCGCCTCGAGTCGCGTTCAGGCTCGGCGTGCCGGTTGCGCAGGACTGCATCGACCTGGCATGGGATGCCGCTTCGAACGCAGCAGTCGTTACACGGCCCGTTTATGGCGGCAATGCGATGGCCGTCTACAGGTTCAAGGAGCAGCGGCCGCAAATCGTCATCGTGAGGCCGAAGACCTTTGAACCTGCTGCGTCCAATCTGTCCCCGGTAGGGGAAATCAAGCGCTTTGGGGTAGAAATCCCGGACAGCCACTCGCGAGCACGGCTTGTGGAGTCGGTCAAGGAGCAGCGCGCAGGTGTGAGGCTCGAGGAAGCGCAGGTCGTCGTGGCGGGGGGGCGCGGCCTGGGAGGACCGGAGCCCTTCAAGCAACTTCAAGACCTGGCCAGCGTTCTCGGCGGGGCGCTCGGAGCATCAAGAGCGGCCTGCGATGCCGGGTGGATCGATCACTCGCACCAGATCGGTCTCACCGGAAAAAGCATTGGTCCCAGGGTCTACATCACCGTCGGGATTTCCGGAGCGAGCCAGCACATGGCTGGCTGCTCTGGCGCCAAGACGATTGTGGCGATTAACAGAGACCCGGACGCTAATATATTCAAGGAAGCTCGTTACGGCGTGGTCGGGGACTGGCAAAAGATTCTGCCCGCGTTCATTGAGACTGTCCGGGAAATCAAGCGGAGTTAGAATTTCGCCTCGGGGAACCGGGGCTTCTCCCGATCGGATCGGGAGGCGCCAGGGCACCACGGGCCACGGAGGAATAGATTGAACGCAGATTACGGCCTCGATCTCGCGGCAGTGATGCATCACGTCCAGAACGCGAAGATCTTCTCGATATTCTTCCCGGCGCTGCGCAAGGCCCTGGTGGTCGACATGAGGCAGGGGGCCGAAGAAGGCCCAATGATCCGGGTCCTCCCCATGGCGCGGTCGCCTCACGAGCGGCTGCGGGGCTTGAAGCGGTTGCGGCCGCATCTGCCGAGGGCAACGGAGATCGTCGCCATACCGTGGCCGATCTATGTGGAGAACCTCGTGCGCTCGGGTGTCTGGGACAAGATGGCGACGCGTATCGCGGACAGTGGCTACGAAGATGCCGTCCGCTCACTCAACTCTTCTCTCCAGGAGCTTCGACGATTGGAGAGGCAGGAGCTCGCCGCACTGATACGAGGCGATCAGTACGAGACGATCTGGTCGAAGGACGAGCCCGCGGAATAGGCGCCCCATTGCACTCGCCCTCACCCCAGCCCTGGTTCGACAGGCTCACCACAGCGTCTCCGCCAGGAGAGGGGAGCAGCTTAACGGTCGGGCCTCGCCTCCTTCGACAGGCTCAGGACGGTGTCTCCCGTCGAGGTCGAGGAAGAGGCGGTATCAGGCTACGCCAGCCGCCTGCTTCAGCCTGGCTACGACTTTCTCGGTCTCGTTGCGCGGCACCTCTGCGTAGTGCATGAACTTCGCGATGAACATCGCCCTGGACTGCGTGATCGACCGGAGTTCCGTGGCGTAGCGGAGCATCATCGCCTGCGGCACCGCGGCCTCGATCATCGTCGTGCCATCCCCGCGTGGCGTCATGCCCAGTATCTGTGCGCGCCGCGTGTTGAGATCACTCATGACCGAGCCGGCCAGGTCATCGGGCGTCATCACGGTGATGTGCATGATCGGCTCGAGCAGCGTGGGCCGGGCCTCGGAGACCGCCTTCTTGAGGGCCATCGACCCGGCGATCTCGAACGAGGCGCCTGACGAGTCAACCGGGTGCGAGCTGCCGTCGAGCAGCGCGACACCAACATCGACAAGCGGGAATCCGGCGAGGACGCCCTCATCCATCGACTTCCGCACGCCCTTCTCGACTGCAGGGATGTAGTCCTTCGGTACGTTGCCGCCCGACACGCGCTTCTCGAAAACGAAGCCTTCCCCGCGTGCCCGCGGGAACACTTCGATGACCACGTGACCGTACTGGCCATGGCCCCCCGTTTGCTTCTTGTGCTTGTATTCCGCCTTCGTGATGGCGCCAATCGTCTCGCGGTAGGGGATCTTGGGCGTCGACGTGACGAGTTGCACGCCCAGCTTGCGCTGCAGCCGTTCCAGAGCGGTCTCTACATGGACATCGCCGAGGCCGCGGACGAGAACTTCGTGGGTGTCCGGCTCACGGTCGACGTGCAGGCTCGGGTCCTCTTCGACCATGCGGTTCAAAGCCTCGCCCATGCGGTCAAGGTCGGCCTGAGTTTTCGGATTGACGGCCAGGCTGTATACGGGCTCCGGCATCTCGACGCCTGGCAGAGAAATCGGCTTTGAACGATCGGTCAGGGTGTCGCCGGTCTGGGTCGCCGTCAGCCTTCCGATGACCCCGATATCGCCCGTGATAACTTCGCCCGCGAGGACCTGTTCCTTGCCCTTCGGGAAGAATGCCTGGCCGATGCGCTCGGCCTGATTTCGCTTCGCGTTCCAGAATTCGGAGTTTGATTTGACCGGGGTGCCGTAGACGCGGAAATAAGACAGCTTGCCGACAAATGGATCGGCAGTGGTCTTGAAAACAAGATTCGCCTGAGTGCCCGCGGGTATTCCGTCGTATTTCTCGAGTGGCGCGGGGAGCAGCCCCACGATCGCGTCCATGAGCTCTTTCATGCCGGCGCTATTAGCCGCAGAAGCTGCCAGAACCGGTATAAGCGCGCCACGGGCGACTGCCGCCTGCATGGCGCGGGTGAGTTCTTCGGGAGTGAATTCGCCACCCTCGAGATACTTGTCGGCAAGGGCGTCGTCGGTCTCAGCGATCGCTTCGACCAGCCGGTCGCGGGCGGCCGCAGAGTCGCCGGTAAGACCTTTTGCGGACATGAGATCGACGACCGCGTTAAACGAGGCTTCAGCGCCGCCAGGCAGCTGTATCGGGACGCAGTGGCGCCCCCACCGGGCCGAAATCTGATCGGCCACGCGGGCGAAGTCGGTGTTCTCGCGGTCCAGCTTGTTAATCACAATCAATCGAGGCAGCTTGCGCTCCTCGCAGGCAGTCCAGGCCTGATCGGAGCCGACT
>JACQUF010000363.1 GCA_016210435.1 Chloroflexota bacterium | reverse complement strand
CCCTCAAAGGCATCGATCGCGTCCCGAAACTGACCAAGTTCTAGCCGCACATCACCGATGTTGACTTGAGCCATTGCCTCCGTACGGGGTGTGCCGGTTTCTCGAGCAATTTCCAACGAGCGTCCAAGCATCTCGAGAGCGGCCTCGTACTCACCGAGTTCGTGCTGGAGAACGCCGACATTGTCATAGGCGGTACTCAATTCCTTGCGCAGGCCCGCCTGTTGGTACAAGGCAACCGCGTTTTTGTAATGAGCCTGGGCCTGTGGGAGCCGTCCTATGTATTGGCAAGCAATTCCAAAGGCCATTTGGACGTCGGCTTCGAGCCCGGGATTTGACGTCCCGCTGCACATGGCGAGTGCGGTTTCGAAATGCTCTATCGCGATATCGACGGCCCCAGACATGGCCAACGCGATACCGAGCTGTTTATGGCCTTCGACTACAAGATGAGGAGAGGCATTCGGGTTTGGAAGCAGGTCCAGCGCGTCGGACGCATCCTTGATCGCCCTATCCGTGAACCCGCGAAGACGCGATGCAGCCGCGCGAATGAGCAGCGCGTGCGCGTGAATCCCCGGCCGCAGGCGAGCGTCATTGCTGCTGATGACTCGGTCAGCAATTTCGATCGCACGATGGTGGTTGGTGGTATGAAGCGCCGCCTCTGCCTTGCAGAGCGCGAGTTCAAGATTGAGGCCAGGTTCAGGTTGCGTCTCAAAGTATTCCGCCAACGCGACCCATCGTCGAGAGTCGCGAAGACGGCGCGCAGTCTCTAGCGCGCTATCGACGCGTCCCGCTAGGGCGAATACCTGCCTGTCCTGCACTGCCATCGATCCCCAACCGTGGATGTGGCGGGGGAAAGATACCACGAGAAAGGTGTGAGGTCTTCGAGAGATCGGGCAGAGCAGTTTGTGAGAGTCGCCTGCCAACCTGACGCCACCGGTCGTACGCGAAGTAGGGGCCGGCAGTCAGTAAAGGAGTCTCTGATGGCGACCCATGGTCGAATGAGCAATCTGGTCACGGTTGTACCGAGCGAAAACGAAGCGCTGTCCGGAATCGGGAGGGATCAAAAGGCGCTGCCAGGAAAGCCCGCGGGAGGAATGGATTTCTACCGGATCCTGCTTGTAGACGGACATCCCATAGTCAGACTGGGACTGAAGACCGCGCTCGAGGCACACAAGGAATTCCGGGTGCTGGGCGAAGCCAGTACAAGAGATCAGGCGATCGGGCTCGCGGGGGAGCTTCAGCCCGACATCGTCATCTTCGATCTGTCATACGCCGGCCGTCGTAGTGGCCTTGAACTAGCGCGAGCGATCCGCAGTAGGTGGCCGCGCCAGAAGCTATTCGTGCTTTCGGGGCGCGCCTACGAATTCGACGTGAGGTGCATGATGGACGCCGGCGTCGACGGCTTCCTCTTGAAGGATGCCCTTCCTGCGCACATCGTCGACGCTCTCAAGACGATCATGACCGGGAACCAGGTGCTGTCTAGCACAATCAGATCAGTGCTTCGAGAGGAGCGCGCGGGAACTTCGCCGTACGACCGAATGACCACTCGTCAACTCGAGATTCTCCGCCGTCTGGCCGAAGGACAGGTCAACGAGGAGATCGCTGACGCGCTCGGGGTGACCGTCAAAGCGGTACAGATTCACCTCACGAGCATCTACGAGAAGCTTGGCGCACGAACGCGCACCGAAGCGGTCGTGTTCGCAGCCCAGAGAGGGATCGTGGCGCTAACGGACTGAGCCGGTGACAGGCTCCGGGGAGTTGGCGCTCAGGACGACAGCAGCCGCGCCGCGTCCTTTGCATGATATGTGATGACGAGATCCGCGCCGGCACGGCGGATACCGGTCAGGATTTCGAACATCGCGCGCTCGCCATCGAGCCAGCCGTTCGCGGCTGCCGCCTTGACCATCGCGTACTCGCCGCTGACGTTGTAGGCGACGAGCGGGTGGTCGAAGCGTGACCGCGCGGCGGCGATGACGTCCAGGTAGGCGAGCGCAGGCTTGACCATGATGAGGTCGGCGCCCTGGGCGATATCGGCCTCGATCTCACGCATCGCCTCGCGCACATTGGGCGGGTCCATCTGGTACCCGCGGCGGTCGCCGAATTGCGGCGCCGACTCGGCCGCTACTCTGAACGGGCCGAAGAAGCCTGAGGCGTACTTGGCCGAATAGGCGAGTATCGGAGTCTGCTCGAAGCCTTCGGAAT
>JACQUF010000362.1 GCA_016210435.1 Chloroflexota bacterium | reverse complement strand
GTCCTGTGCCGCCTGCCACGTCAACCCGGCGGGAGGTGGCACCTTGACCGATCAGGGCAAAGCCTTCCAATCGATCTCGGCGCGTTCGTCCGATCCCGTTGCCGCCTGGAAACTGGCAACCGGCGCCTCGGCTCCTGCGCCCGAGCCCGCCACGAGCGGCGAAGTCTCTGGCGCAACAGGTGATGAATCGTCGATTGAGTCCCTTGTCGATCAAGCTATCAAAGACAGATTCGGCAGCTACGACGCGGACCTCGCGCTCTGGCGGATTCAGTTCGGCACGGCGCCTCGGATGGTGGAGCTAACAGATCACTTCAACCTGATGTGGTTTGCTGCGCAGGCAGGGAACTGGAACTTTGTCGACTTTGAGATTTATCGTTCTGATGAGTCGCTGAAGGCCATAGAAGTGACCAGGCCGGCGAGAACTGCGGCTCTGAGAGCCTGGTGGCAGCCCGCCCAGACCGAATTGGAGGAAGCGTCCAAGGCTCAGGATTTGGCGGCTTTTACAAAGGCCTACGACCAGGCCATAGCCGGCTGCAACTCCTGTCACGTCGCATCAGTAGGTGGCGGCATCTCCCTCAAGGGCGTTAAGGTGGTACGTCCGGCCGCGCCCCTCCTGCCCAATCTGGACTACGCAGGTAACTGACCTGGAGGCTCGTAGGGTCTTCGGGGCCAGATGATAGAGTCTGTCCTCCTAGAGCATCGGCGGGAGAATGAACAACCTCCCGCCGATGCTGTGTTTGTGTGATATACTGAAATCAGCGCAAGCGCAGCAAACTGGTGTTAGAGCGAATGGAAACCGAGGACAGGCCCCGGCACAGCCTGGACAGCCTCGTCCGCGCTCACGTCGTCGTTCGCGGCGTCGTGCAGGGCGTGGGGTTCCGCCCGTTCGTGCATCGCCTGGCTCGGAAGCATGCGTTGTCCGGGTGGGTGCTCAACTCTACCGAGGGCGTGGAGATCGAGGTCGAGGGCCCGGCCGGCGAGGTCGACACATTTCTTAGGCAACTCCCCACCAGCGCGCCGTCGCTGGCGAGCATAGACCGCGTGGAGATAAGCAATCTCCCTCCCGTCGGCTACACCTCGTTCTCGATTCAGGCCAGCGACGAGGCAGGGCGCGGGTCACCGCTGGTATCGGCCGATGTGGCCACGTGCCCGGACTGCCTCGCCGAACTGTTTGACTTCCGCGACCGACGCCACGGGTACCCCTTCATTAACTGCACGAACTGTGGCCCACGCTTCACGATCGTAGAAGGCGTGCCCTACGACAGGCCCAGAACGACGATGAAGGCCTTTGGCCTGTGTCCCGAATGCCAGGGCGAATATGAGGACCCAACGAACCGACGCTTCCACGCCCAGCCCAACGCCTGCGCCACCTGCGGCCCGTCGCTCTGGCTACAAAGATCCAACTTCACCACGGAGACACGTCCTTCCCGCAATGGGAGAGACAACGAGGGAAGGGCACGAAGGCACGGAGGAGACGAAGCAGCGGATTGTAGCCGCTCCGCTCGCGGAGCGCCAGGACCTATCGAAGAGGCGAGGGCTTTGCTCAGGTCAGGGAAGATCGTGGCGGTCAAGGGGATTGGAGGCTTCCATCTGGCGTGCGACGCCACGGACGCCGGCGCGGTGCGCCGGCTGCGCGAGCGCAAGCGCCGCGTGGAGAAGCCGTTTGCGATTATGGCTCGTGACCTCGACGTCGCCAAGAAGCTTTGTTTCATTAGCGAGGCGGAGGCGGCGCTGCTGAGCTCACCACGGCGCCCGATCGTGCTGCTGGACCGACGCGAGGGTTCGCCGGTGGTGCCTGAGGTGGCACCGGGGAACAAACGGCTGGGGGTGATGCTGCCCTACGCGCCCATCCACCAGTTACTGCTGGCACCCAGCGAGGAAGCGCGGCTCGACGCGCTTGTCATGACGAGCGGTAACCTCAGCGAGGAGCCGATCGTTAAAGACAACGAGGAGGCGGTGTCGCGTCTGGCCTCTCTGGCGGATGCTTTTCTGCTGCACGACCGCCCGATTCACGTGCGGTGCGATGATTCGGTCTCGCAGGTGTTCGAGGGTAAGGAGAGCGTCGTGCGCCGCTCGCGGGGCTACGCACCGTTGCCCATATCCGTGGAC
>JACQUF010000333.1 GCA_016210435.1 Chloroflexota bacterium | reverse complement strand
GCGTCGCCCGCCTCGGCCGCCGCCAAAACCACCGCCACCCGGGCGGTCGCCGAACGAACGACGAGGGCCGCGCTCTTCCTTGGGTCGTGCCTCGCTCACGGTAACTGCGCGACCGCCAATCTCCTGCCCGTTGAGCGAGCTGATTGCCTTCTGCGCAGCTTCCTGATTGGGCATTTCAACGAACCCGAACCCGCGAGAACGCTGCGTCTCACGGTCGGTCACGACGATTGCCTCGGCGACCTCGCCGTGCTGGGCAAAGGCTGCTCTCAGCTCTTCGTCGGTTGTGGTGTAACTAAGATTGCCTACGAATATCTTCATGTGGTGCTCCTTATGCACAACTACCGTGTCCTGCCGTATTCGGAGTCACCACTGTCGATCACAGTGTCGGGTTGACGCCGCCAGGAGGGCTTCTCTGAAAATTCAGGACATCCCCAGTATACGCGACTAATCATTCATCTGTCGCAACATGACAGCCGGGCGGGCTGAAACGTCGCGTTCGGGTAGCTATTTGTTGTTGCCGAGAGCCGCCGCGACGACCCGCTCGATCTGTCCTTCTCCCCAGGGCTTCACGAGATAGATTGAAGCGCCCAGGCTGCTCAGTTCCTGAGCCAGCGTGTCGTCCCGTGTGGCCGAAACGATCACGACTGGCACATGGCTTGTTTTCGGGTTCGACTTCAACAGCTGCAGCGTCCGCCTGCCATCGAGCTTCGGCATTGCGAAATCGAGGAGTATCAGGTCTGGGGGATCTTTCTCGACGATTTCCAGTACCTCGGCGCCGTTCGACGCCTCGGTCACGCTGTATCCGGCCCGTTCGAGGATTACCGCCAGTACAAGCCGGACGTCCGGATCGTCGTCCGCAACCAGCACCGTTTTCGGGGCGTCAGGGTCTTTTGTCACCGGCGCGCATTGTGCGGCCGGCTGCTCACGAATCGCTCACGCGTTCGTCCCTCAATGCCGGGCGAGAAGCTCGCGGATGCGATCACCGGGAGTCAACTTGCTCGTCAAATAAGTCCTCCGGACAGGGGGTCGTTCCCCGGCCGACAGAGCGCCGCAGGCGAATCGACGCCTAGACGAAGAAGTCTTTGTCTCCGTCCGGCAGGTATTTAGTCGCAGCTTTGACGTTGAACTCCACGCCGAGTCCCGGCCTGTCCCATACGTCAATGAATCCATTCTTGACGATCGGGTCGGGAAGACCATCGACGATGTCGTACCACCATTCCGGCTTGCCGGTCGGGTATTCGAACGCTATGTAGTTCTGCGGCAGGGTCGCCGATACCTGGACCAGCGCCGCGAGGCCGATGAGCCCGTCCGCGGTGCCGTGGGGCGCCATCAAGACGCCGTGCATGTCTGCGAATTCTGCGACCCATTTGAGCTCTGCAAGCCCGCCGATGTCGCATGGGTCCGGCCCGACGATCCTGACGGCTTTCTTTTCAATCAGGTCCTTGAAGTTGTGCCTGAGATAGATCTGCTCGCCCGTGTGTATGGGTGTCGACGTGTTCTGCGTCACCTCCCTGTACACGTCGGGCAGCACGTAAGGGACGTAGTCCCCGGTGAGCATGTCTTCTAGCCACATGACATTCAGAGGCTCGACCGATTTTGCAAACCTGAGCGCGTCAGGTACGGTCCATCCGGGCCCGCAATCGAGCGCCAGACCGACTTCGTCGCCGAGCACATTCTTCATCGCCTCTACGCAGGCGACCAGGTGTTTCAACCCGCGTTCCGTCTGGGGGCCGCGCTGCAGCACCCGCCGGCCCGGCTGGATGTCGGTGTAGAAGAGCTCCGGCATCACACGCGGGAGTTCGCTGTGAAAGCTTATGCCCTGCTTGATGATCGTGAAGCCTTCCTTCGACTCCTTCATCCGGGCCATGTTCTCCGCGTAGTGCTCCGGGGAATGGCCCTTCAAGGGAAACCGCACCGAGCCGTTGTAGACCCGAACGCGGTCGCGGATCTTACCGCCAAGCAGGCGATAGATCGGCAGCCCGGCCGCTTTGCCGGCGATGTCCCAGAGGGCGATCTCGATCGCGCTTACTGCAGATCCCCATGGCTTGAAGCTCGCCATGCGCCGGATCTTGAGCATCACCCGTTCGACGTTGACCGGATCTTCACCGAGGATCAGGTCCCTGTAGAAGAGGACGTGGGGCTTCAAATACTGCTTGGGCGATTCGACAGGGCCGTACCCGCTGATTCCTTCGTCGGTCGTAATCCTGACGACCGGGTTCTGGCCGATGACCGCACACTTGAGGTCGGTAATCTTCACTTATGTAGCTCCCCATACGGGTATCGGATGCATTTCGCTTTGAGGAAAGGGCGGGACGATTGTAGTGCCTGTGGCTATGGCGCCAGCCTGCTGATCAACCAGGACCCGTTGGCCTGTTTTTCGTAGAGCAGGCGGTCGTGCATCCGGTTGGGGCGCCCCTGCCAGAATTCGATCTCCTGAGGGCTGACGCGATAGCCACCCCAATGCGGCGGCCTGGGTATCGGACCGCCGGCAAACTTCTTCTCATACTCACCGAATTTCGCTTCGAGGTGCACACGATCTGGAATCTGCTCGCTCTGGGGAGAAGCCCATGCTTCCACCTGGGCACCCCTCTCGCGGGTCTCGAAATAGGCATCGGACTCTCGCGCGGAAATACGGACGGCGTGACCGGACACACGAATCTGGCGGGATAGCTCAGACCAGAGCAGCAGGCAGCTTACCTGGCTATGACGCGCGATATCTCGAGACTTGCGGCTTTCGTAGTTTGTGTAGAAGACGAGGCCTTCGCTGTCCGTTCGCCTGAGAATCACCGCCCTGAGGGAGGGAGAAGCCTGATCGCCGACCGTCGCGACGGTCATGGAATTCGGCAGGTACACGCCGGCGGCCGTTGCCTGGTCCAACCAATCCGTCAGTAGCTTCAGTGGGTCTCTGGGAACGTCTTCCTCGGAAAGGCCCGCCTCCTGGTAGTGGCGGCGGATTTCTGAGAGGTCTGGTGGCATGCTGCCAAGGTAGCAGAACAAGAAGACTCTTCGTCCCGTCGACAGAGCTCAGGAGACGGGACTCAGAGTGACAGCAGGGGGTCGTTCGGTGAGAAGGGGGTCCGACCCGTCCCCTGCAGCCGAATCATCGGCGACCAGGGAGAGAGAGGATCGAGGCGCAGGTTGCACGGCGGCTCGGCCTCGCAAGGGACGGATCGGCGCTGTGCCTTCAGTTGTCGGAGAGGCCCTTCTCCGATGTTCCGTTGGCTATGCGGTATCACTCCGCACGCTCATATCCTGCCGGTGGGACCTAGGACTTGCGTGTGACATTTGTGGGAGTTTCGTTAGAAACGATGAGGGGATTTCCCCTATAAGGGGACCTCGCTCCGATCGTAGGCTGGTTCCGTTGATACAG
>JACQUF010000330.1 GCA_016210435.1 Chloroflexota bacterium | reverse complement strand
GCCCAGCGCCCCTGCAATTCCCTTCAGTCGGTCTTGCTCTCCTTCATTCTTTTTCTCACGGATCGCCTTTATTTGATCGAAAAGGCCCACGCCCGGGTTGACCGCCTCGCCAACCCCGCCAAATGCGGGGGCAAACTGCGAGCCGAGCTTGAGGTCGAACAGTGGTCCCTGCGCGCCCGCGCCCGCCGCGCCTTCCGCGGCCGCGGCGTGAGGCTTCGCCAACTCGGCGATCCCGCCGAACTGAGGCGCATTCGGCGCAAACGCAAGGACGCCCAGACCGGCCTGGCCGGCCGGTCCAGCAGCGCCACCCACGCCCTGGGCTGGAATCGCGAACTTGCTGGGATCGATCTGCAGCGCGAATTCTTTCGTGGGATCTCCCCTTGGGGCTAGCTTCAGTTCACCGCCCGCGGGGATCTGGATTCCGAACTTTGCCGCGACACCGCCCAGCGCAGGTCCCTGAGGCCCGCCAGCCTGGAGCCCGGCCCCGGCGAAGACCTGAATGTTGTCCGCTGCGAACGTCGGGCCTGCCGCGCCTTGCAACGCAATCGCAGGGGGGACGTAACCGCCGAAGCCGCCCTCGGCCGTAAACAGCGCGTGGCCCTGCAGCTCCGCGATGACGGGCTTTCCATCTGCACCCTTTGCGAAGACCTGCAGCTTTTCCTCGAGCTTGTTGAGAAGGGCCTCGTTGCCCGCGGCCTGTGCGAAACAGTCCTTCTGGAAGCAGTTCAGCCCGGTTATCGGCCTGCCGCCGGCTTCCTGCCCGGTGGCCTGGTCGCGGACGATGATCTGCGGCCGGAATTCGTGCGCGGTCTTGGCAATTCCCGCCGCGTCGAAGACCGGCTGTTCGCCTGGTTTGAGAGCGAACTGACCCGCGCCTTCCAGCAGCTGCTCGAGCGGTGCGATGGCTGAGGGATCGACCGGACCCTGGGGACCAGGCCCACCCTGATTGCCAAGAACTTTCTGGGCCAGCGTCACGAAGAAGTCGCGGCCGATGATATTGCCGGCTTCGAGCCCCGCAATACCCTTGTCCGACTTGATCACTTTGCCCGGCGCCACAAGGCCCGCCGGTTTGCCGTCCTTGTCGTAGGCGATGGGAGACGGGAGCTTGAATTCGATCGGCTTTCCGGACTCGTCCTTGGCGAGGCCGGGAACTTCTTTTGCTTCCTTCACCTTCCCCTGGTTGTCGTACAGGATGTACGGGTTGACTGGCAGAGCGACATTCTGTCCTGCCGCGTCCTTCAGGTCCGGGGTGAACGGTCGAATTCCCACGGGGTTCCCCGAGTCGTCGTACTGGACGATCGATGGGACGACATTCCCCTTGTCGTCGAAGGTGACGAGACTGAGCGGGATTTCGCCAGGCAGGCCGCTGTCCGTCTTGCTGGCGACAGCCTTCTGCATGAACGCGTTGTAGAAGGTCGTCGGGAGGAGTTCCTGCTTGCCGTCGGGGTTCTGAAGGTAGAAGACCTCCTTATTCAGCGCTCCTACTTCCTTGCCCGTCTCATCAATGGCGACGAGGTCTCCCGGCTTCTTACCAATAGGGTTGCCAGTCTTGGGGTCGAATACGACCGCGTCCGGCTTTTTCGTACCGATGATGTTTCCCTTCTCGTTGAAGATGGGCACCGACTCTGGTTTGCCAAACTTGTTGTCGAACCGGTTCAGCAGCCCTCCAAGATCGGGTTTCTTACCCGTGATGTCGTCGGCCTTGATAACGTTGTCGATCGGGTTGAAGAACTGCCCGGGCTTGGGGCCGCCGAGTAGCTTCTTCGGGTCGGTGTCGTCCTTATTCAGCGCGAGTAACCCCAGATTGGCCTTGGCCTGGTCTGCGGCCTTCTCCGTAAGGCCGAACGTCTGCATCGCGCGTGAAGCCCCTCGCGACTTGGTGGCCAGCTCGTCGATGGCCTTCGTGCGTGCGCTTTCCAGATTGCCGCCCTTTTTCAATTCATCAATTGCGGCCGGGCCGCCGAGCGCGATCGCCTGTAGCTCCGCCAGCACCTTTGCGCCTTCTGGGGACGGGCCCGGCTGAGCCGCGCCGCCTGGTTGCGGCACCGCGGCGGGTCCGACAGGAATATCCAACTTGGCAACGGGGGCGCCATGGTCCGCGAGCAGCCGGAGGTCCTTCGCAAAGACGAATTCATTTGCATCGACCTGGCCGTTCTTATCGCGGTCCAGCAGGTCCGCCGCGAGGAGAGCCCCCTGCGGGCCTCCACCCGCTGCGCCCTGAGGAATGATCAGTCCGGCGGGCACGGGAATTTCCGCCTTGTGAGCGAAGTCGATTCCCGGCTGGATCACGGCCGCTTGTACTTCGGCCTTGTCGCCCTTCTGACCCGGAGTTACGCGCGCAAACGAGGCGCTGCCGTCCAGGAGGGTCACGCCGAAGTCGACTTTCAGGACCTGCGGCCCTTGAGCGCCGCCCTGGCCGGGCGCTGCCGCTGCCTCACCGCCTACGGGCGTCGTTCCTACGAGCGATACCCGGCGCTTCAGGGAACCCTTCGTGCCCTGGATCGTGACGGCGCCATCGGTCGTTACGAATACCCACGTATTAGGGGGAGAAACGGCCTCGGCGACGTCAAAATCGATTTCCCCGTCGACGACCCGCACCCTTGCATGACGCTCGCCCTTTGGCGGGCCGCCATCGATGAGTTCATAAAGCTCTGCCGTCACTTCGGTGTTGGGAGAGAGGCGTACCTTGCTCCCGTCCGAGAAGTGCAATACCGCGGTCGACACGGCGAGCGTACGGACGTACCAGCCCTGCTGGACAGGCTGGCCATCGAAGGCCGTCTGCCATTCACCGTCCGCTGTTGTCCGGTACTGGACCTTACCCTCGAGGACTTCCAGGACGAGGTTCGGATTCTCAGTATTGAGAATCGGCGCCGGCGTAGCCGTCGGCGTCGGCGTCGGGGCCGGCGGCCGCGGTGTGGGCGTAGGGACAACAGGAACCGGAGTCGCGGTCGCCGGGGTGGGCCGCGGCGTTGCAGTTGCAGTTGGCGTTGGAGCGGCGGTGGGTGCAGGCGCAAGGGTGGGCGGCACTTGCGTCGCAGTTGGCGCCGGCGGTGGCTGGGTTGGCGCGGGCGCCGGTGGTTCCGCCTTCTTGCCTCCGCTGCACGCCAGCAAGGCGAAAGCCGTACCGGCGACCAGTGTCGAGACGACCAGGACTGGAAAACGGTGGACGCGGACCGCGTGGGATAAGCTGCTGTGCCCCATGCCATCACCTCCGGACCGGTCTAATCGGCGACGGAAGTTTATCGCGTCCGACTCGACCGAGCATGCGGTATTGGCCCCTCTCCAAGCGCCAACAACAATGCACTAACTCAGGCGGATTTGTATCACCCGCCTGAACGTGGTTCGGGTGAAAACGGGGTTAGCCCGCGGCGAACTGCACCTTCAGCGCGCCCGGAGTCTTCGACGCCGCCGCCTCGAGGGCGCGGTTGGCGTCCTTGAGCGCAAACCGGTGGGTCACGATCTTCCCAATCGGCGTGCGGCCTGATGCTAGGTGAAACCTAGCCCCTGACCCCTATAACCTGCCTGGAACCTGCCTAGAACAACGTTAGGTATTGGTCGATTTCCCAGTCGCTAACGTGGTTATGGAAACGCACCCACTCCTTGCGTTTCACCTTCAGGAATTCAGACGATAGTTCGGGTCCGAGCGCTCCCTTTACGACTTCGTCGCGCTCAAACTCGTCCAGCGCCTCTTGAAGGCTCTGCGGGATCCACTGGATCTTTCGAGCCTTCACCTCGGTAAGAGAAAGCTCGTACATGTTCCGCCCATTGAATGGCTCGCCGGGGTCGAGTTTCCGGTCGATGCCGTCCAGCCCCGCCGCGATGAACCCCGCGAGCGCGAGATACAGGTTGACGCCACCCGACACCGCCCGGCACTCGAAGCGGCCGGGCTCGGGAGTCCGGAACATATGGGTGCGGTTGTTATCGCCGTATGAAATAAAAGCGGGCGTCCAGGTAAACCCGGATACCGCGCCCGTCAGGTATTCACCTACGGACAGCCGCTTGTAACAGTTGGCGGTCGGCGCAATGACGGCTGCAAGCCCACGCGCGTGCGCCATAAGCCCTCCGAGGAACTGGTATGCCAGCCGCGACTGCCCGAGCCCGCGCCGGTCCGCTTCGTCCAGGAATACGTTCTGCCCGTTCCTGTCCCACAGCGAGAAGTGGATGTGGCTGCCATTGCCTGTCAGGTTGGCGAATGGCTTGGGCATATGGGTCGCGATCGCGCCGTGCTTTTTGGCGACCTGGCTCGTCATCATCTTGAAGAATGTGAAACGGTCCGCCGTTGTCAGCGCGTCCGAGTATTTCCAGTTGATCTCGAACTGCGAAGTCGCGTCCTCGTGGTCGGAGGCGTACGGCGCCCATCCGAGGCGGTCGAGGTAATCGACGAGAGTCCTCAGGTACCCGAGATTGCCCGACAGGCTCTTGAAGTCGTAGCAGGGCTTCGAGAGGGTGTCGAAGCCTGACGGGTCAAAGGGCGCAATCGACCCATCGGACTTGCGCATTACCAGCATGTGCTCGGCTTCCACGCCAGCTTTGAGCTGATAGCCACGCTCGGCGAGGCGGGCGATCGCCCGCTTGAGTGCGACCCTGGAGCAGTACGGCCATGGCTGCCCATCGACATGGATATCGCAAACAAGGCGTGCGACTCCCGTCTCCCAGGGGACGACGGCATAAGTGTCGAGATCGGGCACTCCGATCATGTCGTGGTCATGAGGTCCCTGGCCCATTCCGACCGTGGCGGCGCCGGCGAACCCCGCGCTGCCGGCAAGGAACTGGTCGAGCGCGCTGGCCGGGACGCCCTTGCAGCGGGGCGTGCCGTTGATGTCCACCCACTGCGCGAGCAGATAGGTGATTCCGTCAGCCTCGAGCCGGGATTTCAATTCTCTGGCATTCATGCGCTCCCTCCCTGCCCCCCCTCACCTGCACCCTGTACCTGGCGGGGCGAGGGGATAACAGACTCACCCTCGTCCGTCCTCATGCGGCCTTCGGCCACCTTCTCCACTCAGTGGAGAAGGGTTCGGGCCAGGCCTCCCCCGAGAGGCGAGTGAGAGCTAATGCGAGACTGCAGCCGCAGCTTTCTCGCCCAGCAGTTCACCCTTTGCGAACCGTTCGATCGAGAAGGGTTTGATCAAGTCAGGTGTCCTGCCCGTCGCGATCAGCTCGGCAATCCGGCGGCCCGATACCGGACCGGCCTTGAATCCGTATGTGCCCCATCCGACATCCAGGACGAACCCCTTCAGATTCGGGACGGTCCCCATGATCGGGCTGTAGTCAGGCGTCATATCGCACACGCCTGCCCACTGGCGGAGCACCTTAACCCCGGCGACGCATGGAAGCAACTCGAGCACATGGGCCGCGCTCGATTCCATGAACGGCAATGTCGAACGGTTGCTGTACGAGGAATACGGGTCGATTTCGGACCCGATCACAAGCTCGCCGCGGTCGGTCTGGCTCACGTAGACGTTGAGCGTCGCGGACACGAGGACGGGATTGAGGAACGGCTTGAGGGGCTCGGTGACGAGCGCCTGTAGGGGATGGGAAACGATTGGAAGGCGGATTCCGACCATTTCGGCGATCGTTGAAGCCCAGCCCGCGGTCGCGTTTACGACCGTTCCGGTCTGAATGTCTCCCCGCTCGGTCCGTACGGTCGCGACCGCGCCATTGCTGACGCCGATCCCGGTGACGTTCGTATTCGGGTGGATTTCCACGCCGAGCCGGTCGGCGGCGCGCGCATAACCCCACACGACCGCGTCGTGGCGGATAATGCCTCCCGGTGGATGGTAAAGCGCCGCCAGCACAGGGTACCGGGGCTTTTTCGACAGGTCGAGCGAGGGCACGAGCTTCGCGATCTCGTCGCGAAAGATCACTCGGCTGTCGACGCCCGCGATCTGGTTGATCTCGGCGCGCACCCTGAGGCCCGTTATCGCCTGGTCGGTATGGGCGAAGGTCAGGTGGCCGCGGCGGCTGAACATCACGTTCAGGCCGAGGTCGGTCGACATGCGCTCGTAAATCTTCACGGATTCGTCGTAGAAGGCCACGCCTACAGGCGTGCGGTAGTTCGACCGGATGATCGCGGTATTCCTTCCGCTGGAGCCGGCGCCGATGTAGTAGCGCTCGAGGACTGCGATATTCCGGACCCCACGCCTGGCGAGCTCATACGCGGTTGCGAGGCCGTGTACGCCGGCGCCAATGATGACGACGTCGTATCGCCGCTTCAACGGTGCCGCGCTATAGAGCTTGATCCTGCGGAACGGACCGAACATCGTTCTTAAGCCTGCTCGAACGCCTGAGCGCCCACCGGTGAGAGTGCATGCGCGTGGCCGTTTTCGAGGACCGCCTGCCACAGATACGCAGCGTAGTCGCGCGGGACGAGGATCGTAAAACCGGGCAGGCCATCAACATCCTGGCGGCCGAGAGTCACCCGTACGTTGGCAACCGGCACATGGGCCAGTTTTCCTGCCCCTAGCGCGGCGTCGCTCAAGTCAAGCGGGCAGACTTCGCCGAGCACCACCCGCGCCTTCGGTCCAACGACCCTGATCAGACAGGACGCCGAGCTGACCGGGATGTTCGCGATATCCCGTGAGTCGAGATAATCGGAGAGCCCGATAGCCTGGATGGAGATGAGCAACGCCTCATCTGGCGAGAGCGCCCAGACCTCGACCTTCGCCCGGCCAATGAGGTTCTCCGTAACCTCGCCCAGGCGGAAGGCGAGTCCTGACTTGCCCAGGGCCGAAGCCACGTCCGGTCCCTGCACCGAAAGCTTGTCAGCGGGCCCCCAGTCGGCAATGCCGGAGCTTTCCCGAATCAGTGCGCGCTCTCTACCGGGATCGCCGTAGTCAAGAGGCCATCGGACCGCGTCTGACTTCCACCGTGCGCCCGATTTCGCATGCAGCGATTCCAGCGCGGACCGGCGTACTGGATGGAAGCTGAGCTCTCCAGCCACCGTCAGCTCCTCAACCGCGCGCCGGCGGGGTCATAGAACGGCTGGGTGTGGACGCGACCCCGCGTGACTTTCCCTTCGGTGCCGGTACCGAGACGAATCGTCAGCTCCGCCCCTGAGGTCGCCTGCGCGGCGGGAACCCAGGCGAGGCCGATTGCCTTTCCGAGCGTCGGGCTCCACTTGCAGCTCGTCACCCGGCCAATGGCACGCCCACCAGCAACGATGGCTGCGCCCTCGGCCGGGATTCCGCCGTCCCCTACGATTTCGAACCCAACCATCAGGTTCCTGCGGCCGTTCGCAGAAACCCTTGCCAGGGCATCCCGGCCTACGAAGTCTGGCTTCTCAGATTTCACGATCCAGTCCAGGCCCGCTTCGAGGGGGTTGGACAGGGCGTCGGTGTCCTGCCCGGGTATCAAGTGTTGCTTCTCAAGCCTGAGCACGCGCTGGGATTCGATGCCGAACGGTTCGATGCCGAGGTCGCGGCCGGCCTCGAGGAGCGCGTCCCACAGATGCGCGCCGTAGTCGGCTGGTACATGGATCTCATATCCGAGTTCGCCGACGAAGCCGATTCGAAGGATGATCGCAGGTACACCGGCGACTGTGCCTTCGATTGCTGCCAGGTATGGCATTCCCTTCGGCGAGACATCCATCGCGGTGATCCGGGCCATCACCTCGCGGGCCCGCGGGCCCGCGAGATTCACTGCCGCGTACTCGGAGGTCAGGTTCGTTACGGTCACGTTCCGCCCGGAACCGGCGAGCCACCACGTGAGCCACTGCTCGACCGCGTCAAGGGTTCCCGTTCCGGTCGTGACGAAGAACCTGTCTTCGGCGAATCGGGCAACCGTCCCATCGTCCAGAACGATGCCAGCGTCGTCGCACATCGCCCGGTAACGGACCCTGCCGATCCGAAGATCGCTGAACCGGTTGGGGTGCAGCCAGTCCATGAACTCACCCGCGCCTGTACCCCGTACCTCGAGCTTGCCGAGGGTGCTGACGTCGATGATCCCCGCGGCTTCTCGCACCGCCCGGCATTCCTGTTCGACAGAGGTATAGATGAGCGGGCGTTTCCATTCGCCCATGTCCATCCACGTCGCATCTGCGGAGTCGTGGCGGTCATGCATCGCGGTCTGCCGGAACGGGGCGAGATGCGGACCTGCAAGTGCGGCAAGCGCGACGGGCTGATAGGGCGGCCGGGCGGTGGTCAGTCCGGTCGCCCCGGCGCTCTGCCCGGTCAACGTGGCGTGGAGGCGTGCGGAGAGTCCGTGGCACATCTTGCCCTGGCACGGGCCCATCGTCAGTGTGCTGTAGCGCTTGAGAGTCTCGATGGAATCGAAGCCCTCTTTGATCGCGTTGGTTACGTCCTTTACGGTTACGTCCTCACAGACGCACACGAAGGACTTTCGTCCGAGTTTCCTTTCCAGGTGTGGCGATTGCCTGAGCCCCTCACCCTCGCCCTCTCCCCCATGGGGCG
>JACQUF010000329.1 GCA_016210435.1 Chloroflexota bacterium | reverse complement strand
GACAGATCCAGGCCGGTTACTGGCGATCGTCTTCACGATACGCGGAGGACGCGTCCGAGTCATCTTAGCCCGTCCGATGAGTCGGGCAGAACGGAAAACTTATGCCAAAGCGCAGGGCCATACTCAAGTCGATTCCTGATTTCAAGTCCGAGGCCGAGGAACGTGAGTTCTGGGAGACCCATGATTCGACTGAGTACGTGGATTGGTCAAATGCACAGTTCGTGACTTTCACGAACCTTAAGCCGTCAACCGAGACAATTTCGCTGCGTTTGCCGGCGCCGCTTCTTGCCGACCTCAAGTCATTGGCGAACAAGCGGGACGTGCCATACCAGTCGCTCTTGAAAATGTTCCTTGCTGAACGCGTGGCTTCCGAGCTTCGCGAGTCCACGGCCACCAGGCAATACGCGACGCGGTCAGCCCGAGGTAGGACCTCCCGGGCGAAGCCCGCACCCTGAGGCGGTCCGATTCAACATCGGCTCGGCCACGCGGCGCGCGATCCGAATCGAAGATCGGCAAGAAAGCTAGAGGGCGTCCCGATCACATCGGGGCGCCCTCTTTTTGCACCGGCCCGGGTGGCGCCGGTGGCGGGCACCGAGCCGCCTATGTTTGGGGTGCAGGTCGGTCACCGAGCCGCCTAAATTATGGGACTACTTGCTTTGTTCGCTACTGGGTGTGTGCCCATTGCCGTTCAGGCCCGCATACGCGTCGAGACCGTTGTGGCGTTCCGGTCCGTGTTTGGCATCGGCGTGCTTGAGGCCCTTGAACGGGTTGAGGCTGAAGCCGTTTGGCACATTCTCCTTGAGGCCAGTTGCGATCAACGTCATCTTGACGTTGTCCTCGTATGACCGGTCGATCGACATGCCGAAGAAGATCGCGGCGTCCTTGCGCACGGACTTGCTGATCAGTTCCCCGGCAGCGTTCACCGCGCCGAGGGTGAGCTCTTCCCCACCCTTGACCGAGAACAAGACTCCCTTGGCGCCCTTGATCGACAGGTTGAGGAGTGGGTTCGCGATCGCCTGGCGGGCGCTTTCGAGGGCGCCCGTCCGGCCTCGGCCCTGACCGATCGCCATGAGAGCGCCGCCCGGATGGTTCATGATGCTTCGCACGTCGGCGAAATCGACGTTGACCTCGCCCGGAACGTTGATCAGCTCGGAAACGCTCAGGATCCCCTGAGTCACCACCGAGTCGGCAGTCCGGAACGCCTCGATCATCTCGGCGTCGTGGTTCACGTACTGGAGCAGGCGGTCGTTGTGAATCACGATCAGGTTATCGACGTACGGCCGCAGCCGGGCGACGCCTGCGATCGCTTCGCCGATCCTGCGATGGCCTTCAAAGCTGAATGGGGTCGTGACGACGGCCACGACCAGGGCGCCCATTTCCTTTGCCAGGTGGGCAACGTAAGGCGCTGCGCCGGTGCCCGTCCCGCCGCCCATGCCGGCCGTGATGAAGACCATCTCGGCGTTCTTCAGGGCGGTGCGGAGGTCGGCTACCGATTCCTCGGCGGCGCGCTCTCCAGCCCTGGGATCCCCACCTGCGCCCCAGCCTCGCGTTGACCTTGCGCCGATCTGCACGACCTCGGTGTTGGGGTCATTGATCTCGAGGGCCTTGATGTCAGTGTTGACCATGACGTACTGCACGCCGCGCACATGGTGCTCCGTCATGCGGCGGACGCAGTTGCAACCGCCACCGCCCACGCCAACGACCTTGATGCGGGCTGGCGCCCGTTCCCAGGCCTTGCGCGCTTCGGCATGCGCCGCTGTGTCGATGCTTCGTAACTGTTCGGCGATCATCTCTCCACTCCTTGCTTCGGTGCCCCGAAGCTGTCCCAACGAAACCCGCCTGTCCCACCGGCCAGATACGGAGTCGGCTCGGGCTTCAAACTCTGCGGGATTACATCAGGAAACCCATACGGCGCGTACTGTCCAAAGGGACTAGACAGGCCGTGGCGATGGGACCAGATACAGGGGTTAGTTGAGGTTGCCCCAAGTGGCGACGTGGTGGGCCACGATCCGGACTACAGGTGCGCCTGTGAGGTCCATCGAACGGTACTGCGGATATCTGGCGCGAAGGAGGCTGAGCGCGTTCTCATGCTCGGGCCCGGAAAGCAGGATTTCAGCCTCACCTCGCACCTGGACCCAACCGAGCCTGGCCCAGTCCTCCGCATAGTGGTCGAACAGCACCGCGGCGCGCCCGGTCTCTTCGATGTTTCGCAGCCGCTTGAGGTTCGTGGTCCGCTTCGGCTTTCGATCAACCGCGGTGTAGATGAAGTCCCCGTCCCTGGAGAAGCAGATCGGGACTACGTGGGGTTCGCCACGCGCATCTGCGGTCGCGAGCCGGGCTACGGGCTGGGAGTCGATGAAGGCACGCTGTTCGGGGGTGAGACCTTGCAATTGGCCCCTCCGCCACCTTTCGATCGGGCGTATTGCCATACGCCCCTGCTCGGTGACATGTTATTGACCGTCGCGGGTAGATCGCCAGGGAGGCCGGTATGCAATATCGCGCGCTTGGAAGCACAGGAATCCAGATCTCGGCGATCGTGTTCGGCGCGGGCGCCGTGGGCGGCGTCGTCTTCAAGAAGGAACGCCCCGTCAGGCTCGAGGCGCTGCGGCGCGCACTGGCCGCAGGCATCAACTGGATCGATACCGCGCCCAGTTATGG
>JACQUF010000346.1 GCA_016210435.1 Chloroflexota bacterium | reverse complement strand
TACCAGCAGTAGCAAGAACAAGCAGATGATCGTCAAGTTTGAGACAAGCAAATCGGCCAGAGTCAAAGGCGTCGCTTTCCATCCCAAGCGTCTCGAAGTACCGGCGACAGAGTGTTACCGGCGCGCTCTATCACCTTCGTGATGCCCGCGAACTCGGACTGATCGACCATCAACCTCTTGTCGGCCGGCTCCCGGTCTACGTGATCTTGTGGGTCAGGATTGTCATCCTCAGATTCATCCGCGTCGGCCACTTTCAAGATCAGCCCCTCGGCTGAGGAGAGGCCGGTATGAATCCGCTCTCTGAGCCAACGTTCGAACTGAGGCATTCCAGTGCCAGCCTTTCGGCACAGCGCAGAGACTTGAGCCGTCGTCACTCCCTTCCGGGCTTTGGAACTTTGGCCAATGATGACGGCGTACTCGTTCGTGTAGTGTTTGGTTGCCTCGACTAGAAAATAGGTACCACGTCCAACGACATTGCCGAAGAAGACGATCAGGGTGAGCAGAAGGGCGGCAGGGTCGGCCTCCGTCTCAGGGCTGACTGCACGAATGAAGTCCCCAGCCACCCCATAGAAGGCGTCGGAGTGCATCTGCGTCGGTTCACCCGTTGCTTGGCCTTGCGCAATAAGCGCATTAAGCGCAATAACTGGCCCATTGCGGCGGCGTTCCGGCCACGCATCCCCGAGTAGCCGCTCCCCAACTTCGCGAGTCCACTCATCAAACACCACCCCCACCCGCTTCCACTCGGACCGGAACTGGTCGATGGGGAATGCCCACGTCTGTTCGACAGCCGCGGTGCGGATGAGGGCGTCGTCATCCCCGGCAGTGGTCGCCACCTCCACGATGATCCGCATCGCCTCCGCAGCGCCTAACCCGGCGCGGCGCAGTGCTCCGGACAGAGCCAACGCCGCCTCCTGTCTTGCCCCGTGCTCCGGCCAGCGGCGCGCGACAGCCGAGGCGAACATGAGGCGGTTGACCGCCGTTCGTAGGGCTTCGCCCGTCAACGTTGCCGGTTGGCCGTCGCGATCCCAGTGGAGGGATCGACCGCCGGGCAATCCGGGCAGCGCCGCCTGTCCCGCTTCCCCGATCAGCCGCACAACGACTCGACCGGGGTCAGCAGCCTTAGGGTCTCCATACGCGACCGTGTCTGGAGGAGCGTCTGATACCCGGTACACGCGGGATGAGCGTGGTGGCCCGTCCCGGCCAAACATGAGGCCGGTTGGTGGCAACAGGTGGTCGGAGAGAGCGAGGGCAATCGGATCGGCGAGTTCGACGATGACGAGCCCGCCGGACGATGATCCCAAGAGCGCCACAAGTTCCCCGTCCCCTCCCACGGGGACGAGCGCGAACCCTTTGGCTTGACAGTGGCTGGCGTATTCAAGCGCATCGTAGGTATGGGTAGCTGGGTCGAGATACTCAGGCACGGGCGTGTACCCCTCCCGCGTTGGGGGCGGCCTTTGACTGTGGAATGGGTCGGGGAGAGCGTGTCCGTGCAAACCCTATGATTGGTCGGAATAGGTCTGCTGCACGTCTCGACCGTAGGGTTGAGATCGCGTAGGATGGAAGCAATTCAGCACCTCCTGCGTTGGCACCGGGTGGTGATTGAGGACGACGGGCCCCGCCGACGCAAACGGCGGGGCTCCTGTTTTCAGGCCGGTTTCCGCGTCAACGGCGCGTCGGCCGCGTCTGCGTTTTCGGCTTCAGCCCGTAGGCGCTCTACGTACAACACCAAATCGCTCATCGCGATCCTTCGAGCGCGGCCGATTTGCACACTTCGCAGCCTCCCTTATCTGTGATGGGACCCCCCAGTCAATGAGGGCTGGTGGGTCGTTGCTTTTTTGAGAGCGTCCGGGCCACAGCCGGGGGTCAAGGTGGAGCGCCCGCAGCGCAGCGAGGACGAACGACCTTGATGCCGGCGAGGACCGGCGCATGGTGACGGGCGACCCAACTGCCCGGCGAGATCACGTCATAGGAACTCCTCCCGTAGCCCATGGTCTGTGCCAGTGGTCGACCGGTGCGCGGTGTCGCCCTGCCTTATCTGGGTGCTCGAACCGTGTTTGCGGTCCGGACGACATGATGATGGATGGGGTGAACCCCGCGGATATGCGCGGCCGCTCATTCTTTCCGGGACGACCGTCCCGATGAATCGGGGCGGCGACAGGAGGCTTGCAGGAGCCAGCCGCGAACATCAGCTGAAGTGGGCGGAGATGCACACCGGTCGTCATGATTCAGGCCGCCTGCTCTGTCGGCTGACACCATGGCGCCAAGGCCTCCTGGCCCAGGTCGCGCAAGGCGTGATAGCAGCGCCGAAGCAGCTTGCGAGCCATCGACAGCGCAGCTCGTTTTCCACCCAGCCTGTCCCGCACCGACGCGTAGTAATCGTGATCGGGTGCGCCGGTGCGCGCCGAGGCCTTGGCCGCCTCATACAATGCCCAGCGCAGCTCTGGCGAGCCCTGACGGGCCAAACGTCCTGGTGAGCGCTTGCCGTCGGAGGACCAGACCGTGACATCGAGACCAGCGAACCGCACGGCTTGGTCTGAACGGGAGAAACGACGGCAGTCGCCCAACTCGGCCCAGATGATCGCGGCGCACAGCGCTCCGATTCCGTACTGGGCCATCAACGCTCGCGC
>JACQUF010000372.1 GCA_016210435.1 Chloroflexota bacterium | reverse complement strand
GTCTTAACCCGATCGCATTCGCAGCGCCGACTCGAAAGGAAGCGCCGTTCATTTTCGACGGTTCGACGAGCTCGGTTGCCGGGAACAAGATCGCGCTTGCCAAGCGGCTCGGTGTGCCCGCGCTGCCGGGATGGATCGCCGAGCCGGACGGGACGCCCATCATGGACAGCCGGCCCATCCCTGAGGACTACCTGATGCTGCCACTGGGGGCGACGCGTGAAATCGGCTCGCACAAGGGCTACAGCCTGAGCGTGATGGTCGACATTCTGTGCGGGGTCCTGTCTGGTACTGGGCCGGGGTTCAAAAACCGCGGTACTGCATCGCATTTCTTCGCCGCGTTCAGGCTCTCGGCGTTCACAGACCCCGAAAAGTTCAAGTCCGATATGGACGATTTCATGCGCGGCCTGAGGGAGAACCCGCCCGCGCCGGGCCACGAGAGGGTCGTCTACGCCGGGCTACCCGAACACGAAGCCGAGATGGAGCGCATGGTCAACGGCATTCCTTACCACCCGGAGGTCATCGAGTGGTTCAAAGGGATCGTGGGCGAACTCGGAATCAAGGACCGCCTGCCTTCGGCGAAGGGATGACCGGCGGTCCGCAGGGCCCAACCGCGCCGGGGACCTAGCGCGAGTGCGCGGGCGGCGCTCCTCCCTCATAGACCTCGTAGGGGTTGGCCGGATCGTACCGGTACTTGCGGATGCCGCGCACGCCCCAGCCGATCAGGAATACGACCCCCACCGATACTGCGCCGCCGATGACCATCGTAGGACCCGCGCCTATGGCGCCGGAGAGGAACGCGACCTCGACGCCTCCGAGGTTATTTGCACCCATCGCGGCGAAGGAATGGGCGCTGCTCGCGCGCCCCAGCAGCTTGTCGGGAGTCGTGAGCTGCACGATCGTCTGCCGCATGACCATGCTGACCGCGTCAGTCATCCCGAGGCCGAACACGATCAGCAAGCCCAGAAGGAACGCTGTGTTGAATCTAAAGTCGAACAGCACCAGCCGCCAGGAATAGGTGGGGTCACCGGGCAGTGCCCTGTTGAACCCGAACGCGAACAGCAGGAGCGCATAGCCGAGACTGAAAGCCAGGACTAGCAGGCCCTTGCGGGCGATCCGGTTGGTGCCATAGACGATGAAGCTTCCGGCGACGCCGCCGATCGAGTTCGTGGCATTGAGCGGCCCTACCGCTGCCGCGCCCATTCCGTAAAGCTGGTCGGCGAAGATCGGGAACAGCGTGCGGTAGAAACTGACGACCGTAACACCTATGTCCAGCAGGTAGAGTCCGGGGAGGATCCGGTGGGTCCGCACGAACGAATAGCCTTCCATGATCGACTTCCACGTCGTGCGGCGGGATCCTCCATCCGGTTCGCCTGAGACGCCGATCAAGAAGGGCGCGGCCATGCTGGACGCGGCGATACCGGTCGCCACCGCGAACGCGGTTGTGACCCCAAATGCCTCGTAAAAGACGGCGAATGCCAGCGGGGCGATGACGCCCGCTACCTGCCACGTGGCGGTATTCGTGGCGACGGCGTTGCCGACCAGGCTACGCGGCACAACTCGTGACACCATTGCCGGCCTCGCCGAGTTCCCAAGCATGTTCACGATGCCGGAGACGCCGGTGACCGCAAATATGTGCCAGGGGCGAAGGCTTCCCGCGGCTGCCAGCAGGGTGACCGCAAGCAGCGCGAGGAAGGCGACGAGCTGCGTCATCGCCATCAGCTTCTTGCGGTCGAAGTTATCTGCGAGCGCGCCCCCGTAGATGACCACTGGCATCTGGGCGAACTGGATTGCGCTCATGATGCCGAGTTGGGCGGCGGAGCCCGTCTCGTCGTACAGCCACTGCGCACTGATAAGTGTCCGAAGCAGCATCGTGACGGTGGCAGAGACCCCGCCCAGCCAGAGCCAGGTGAAATCGCGGTAGGCGAAGGCCGACCATGGCCTGATGGAACCGGCGGGGACGACCCGGGCCTTGGATGCTGCCCCTGTTGTAGCGGATACGCCGGGCGAGGCGTTGTCTGCGCTCAATACACCTGCCCGGCCACTAGATTCGAATCCACGAAGCCGAATGGTATCCCCCGGCCTACCGGCGGGCAACTCAGGCGGCGGTCTCGTCGCTTTGCCGAACGTCGCGGGCCTGGGTTACACTGCCGCCCGCTGTACTTTCCCCGTATCGAAACCAACGAAGCATGAGGTGACGAGGTGGCAAGGATCAACCGGTGCATCGAGCTGCTGGAGAAGGGGCAGCCGATCTTCTATGCGGGTACGCCGGAGCTTAGCTATGAGACCGGCGTCAAGATGGCGAAGACCTGGGCCGACTACATCAGCATCGACTTCGAGCATCACCCGTTCGATGTGGTCGGGCTCACGAGGTTCATGAAGGGCCTGAAGGACGGCGGGCCGACCGCAAGCGGTCATCCGACCCCCACGGTCATCGTCACGCTGCCTTCGAACGCGAAGACGCCAGAGGAAGTGAGATACAACTCCTGGCAGATCCGGCACGTACTCACCGCGGGCGTCCACGGCATCCTGCACACCCACTGCCGGACGCCGGAGGCGGTGCGCGCCTTCGTGGAGGAATGCCGGTGGCCGTTTGTCACCCTCGGCGTCGGCAAGAACGGGCTGGGCAAAGGGCAGCGCGGTTCCGGCGGCCAGTCGTTCCCCGCTCAGATCTGGGGAGTATCTACGCAGGAATACCTTGAGCTATCGGATGCCTGGCCGCTTAACCCGAAGGGCGAGCTGATGCTCGGGCTGAAGCTCGAAGATGCGGAGTCGCTCGCCAATTGCGAGAAGAGCGCCGCGGTGCCCGGGATCTCGTTCGCAGAGTGGGGGCCGGGCGACATGGGGATGTCCCTCGGGC
>JACQUF010000332.1 GCA_016210435.1 Chloroflexota bacterium | reverse complement strand
GGTCAAGGCCGTCGCGATCGTGACCGACGCCGTAAGGCCAGGTGTCGTTTTCGCGTATTTCGCCTGGCCCCGATGGCCCGGGTCCGCGTCGAACGCCCTGGTGCATCGCGTGCCGGACCCGATTACGGACCGATACCGGTTCAAGCTCGGGAAGGGCCGTGTCAGGAAGACGGGCGAATCGCGCTACAAACGGCAGTTCTACGAGGCAAGCTTCAAGCCTCGAACCATTGCTTAAATACCCACGGTCGGAGGCGCCTTGAGCCCGTCTATTGACACCAGTGGCGACGAATCATATCCTGATTATATCCCCATGCCGGGGATATGGATGATGGCACTTACGATAGACGTCACGTAAATGGGCAGCTGGCACATAGAGTTCATTTCACCGTCCCGTGCCATCCCGGTGACGGGTCCAGTTGCGCCTGGGCATGGTCCGGCCCGTAACCCCCCTTCGCCAGCCTGCCCGGGCGCAGCATCGCCTGCACGACGCCCGTTTTCGGTATTTACGGAAGGGGAGGCCGCCTTGACGGGGATGGATTCGCTCGCCGAACGGGCCCGCAGCGCGCTGATGTTGGGGGCGGGCGCGGACGAGTGTGCGCCCGACCAGGCCGGATACCTCGACTCTTCGGCCAGTGAGAGACCGCAGCTGGAAGGCCTTCCCGCGGAGCGCGATCGGTTACGTATATTTGGCTGGCAGGACGGCCGGCTTCCCCGAACAGGAGGGCAGGAAGCCCGATGAACCGGAACGACGCTCCTGCCTCTTCCGCCGGCGCCCCCAGGCCGAGGGTCGCTTTTGTCCTCTCTGGAGGCGGCGCTCTGGGTAGCGTTCAGGTCGGGGTGCTGGACGCTTTGATCGGCATCGGCTTGCGGCCCGATTTGATCGTCGGCACGAGCGTGGGCGCCCTGAACGGCGCCTGGCTGGCGGCCCATCCAGACGGGTCAGGGGTTCGGCGGCTCTCGGAACTGTGGCGATCGATTGACGTTGGCAGCGTATTCACCGGTGGCCAGCGGCGCGCTCTGCTGCGGCTGTTGCTCGGCCGTGACCACCTGTTCTCCGACAAGGGGCTCAGGGAGCTGGTGAGTCGGAACGTCGGCGACATGAGGTTCGAAGACCTGAAGGTCCCCTTTTACGTTACGGCGACCGATATCGACACCGGTGAACTCGCGGTGCTGGACCGCGGGCCCCTCCTTCCGGCTATCCTCGCTTCAACGGCTATCCCCGGGATCTTTCCTCCCGTGCGGCTGGACGGTCACCAGTACGTCGACGGCGGGATCCTGAGCCACTGCAGCATTGAGACGGCCTGGCGGCGCGGTGCAACGCACATCGTTGTGATCGAGTGCCCGAACCCGCCGCCAGCGAGCAGCTTTGGGATCGCCGGGCCGGTGGCCCGGGCGTTCTGGGCGTCGATCGTGCGTCTGTGCCGCCTCGAAGTGGAACGGTTCGGCGCTCGCTGCGCGACGCTCATGATCGCCCCGGACTTCGACCTCGGCCCTTACCAGAGATATGACTTTTCCAGGACCGGTTGGCTGATTGAACGGGCGAGGGAGTGGACTTACCAGTTCATCCAGTCCGATGGGCACACATTTTTCCAAAAGCTGAGGTTGACACGTTCAGCCCAGGCAGATGACGCCGAGGCGGGTGACGTGGACCTTGCACATCTGGCTACGAATCGGCAACCGGCCACGGCTGTCGCTGAGGTTCTGGCGCAGAAACATGGTGCCGCGGCTTCCAGCTGAGCTGGTGTCAGCACTCCGCAAAGTCACGTCGCCGGTTCACATCGCCATCGTCTCCGGCAGTAATTCCAACTCTCCTCGCCCCGCTGCTGGCCGTTAAACAGTCGGCGCGACCGTGCTATACTGTGGCGGAAATGCCCCTCAGGGGCATAGGCATCCCGCAGCGGATGAAGGAGCCTGGAATTGGGGAGATGGGCCGAAATCAAGTGTTACATGTGCGGCAGGGTTTGCGGAGAGCTGCATCGCGAATGGCCAGCGGAACGCGCCCCGCTCGCTGTGCCACGTCTGGCCCCTGGCGCATTCTGCGAGTTAAGTCAGGGCCCGCTGCAATGCTCTCGCTGCGGAGGCGCCCTTTACATGGGCGACATCTACGTCGAGTACCCACGCACCGACAACGCCTCCGGGTCGGATTCCAAAATGACGGGAGAGCCAGTTGGCTCCATCAAGTGAATTCCCCCGCTTGACGATACATGGCCGACCGTCGAGCGTTCAAGAAAACTAGTCTCATGTAGGAGAAAGTTGATGGCAGATCCTAAGCCGGGCCCGCAGAAGCCGGAGCCGATCAAGACTCCGGCGCCGAAGCCCTGGATCAGAAAAGGCGGTTGCTGCTAAGGGGTGTCGTTCCCCCATCACTCGCTTAGCAGGCCCGCACAGTAGGAACGGCCCCAGACCCTCCTCCCTGGGACCGTTCCTTCTTGCGGGACCTTGTTGGTCGACGCCACGCCTGCTCGCCGGTTGGGCCCATCCGATGCTGGAGTTTCACTCCCCGGGAAATGCCGCAGGCAACATTGACAACAGATTCCTCTTCACCGGAATCGTTCGAACACCGCCGCGAAGACATGCGCGCCCGCCTGATCGAGTTCGCTGCGGCGGACCCTCGCGAGCGCTCGCGACATATCGCAGAGATGATCAGGGCCACGGCCAAGCTGAGTCCTGCCGAGCAACGATTCGCTCTGCGAGTGAGGGCGGCCGCGCTGTTCGACCTGCCCGCTGGCAGGCGCACGGCCCTCATACGGACGTACCTCGAACTGGTCAGGTCGAGGCCCCAGGACGGCCTCATAGAGGCCATCCTGCTGGAATTTGCTGCGCGGCCTGATCGTGAGGCACCCGCTCAAGCACGCGACCAGGCTGCTAGAATATGCCCATCGGGGGCATGTGTCCCAATGTAGTCGCAGATTGAGGAGTGGCAGTTGCCAAGAAAAGCGAAAGCGGTCCAGCCAAGCGGGGTGTACCTGGAGGCCGAGCTGTGCGAAAGCCTGCAGCGACGCCTCAGCCGCATCGAAGGTCATGTCAGGGGCATCAAGCGGATGCTCGCCGAGCAGCGCGACTGCGACGCCGTCCTCACGCAGGTGGCGGGCGTCCGCGCCGCCGTCAACCAGGTGGCTATCTTGCTTCTTGAGGGACACCTGGACACGTGCGTGAGCGATGCTCTTCGGTCCGGTGATGGGGCCGAACCGGTGGAGCGGTTCAAGAACTCGCTTTCCCGGGCCCTCAGGTAGTGCGAGCCGGGGCGTCGCCGTCCAGTGGCGTTGCCTCGGCGAGGAAATCGCCGACGGGCAGCCACCGCGCGCTGGCCGCGACCTTACCGCCGCTCCATTTCGACTGGGTGCTCTTCTGACCTGATCGACCGGGCCTGGACCGCGCCGCGGCTGAGGCGTTCGCGAAGGCTATGGCGGGCAAGGCGCCG
>JACQUF010000327.1 GCA_016210435.1 Chloroflexota bacterium | reverse complement strand
TCGCCGACCGTGACAAGGCCGATGCGATACCGCTCGTCCGGGACCTGGTGGCCGCCGGGCACCGGCTGTACGGCACCGCGGGCACAGCCGCGTTGATAGAGTCGCTGGGGTTCCCGATCACCCGCGTCGAAAAGAAGCTGGGCGAGGGGCATCCCAACGTCGTCGACGTCATCCAGGACGGGACGGTGCAGGCGGTCGTGAACACCGTAACCGGCGAGCGCAGACCGCTGCACGACGGCTTTTTCATCAGGCGAGCCGCTGCGGAGCTGCGTGTCCCATGCTTCACGTCCATCGACACCGCCCGCGCGGCGGTGGAAAACCTCCGAGGCGCTTCTACCGCGTACAGTGTCAGGCGTATGGCCGAGTACCTGGCCGGAACGGATATGGTTTCGACCCCGGCCGGCGCGTCGATGTCATCTGCTCCGATGTCGGCTGCAACCAAGTCGTCTGAGCCCCTGTCGTCTGCGAGGAATCAGTGATGTCGCATCCGCTCTTCGATCTCTCGGGCCGCGTCGCGCTTGTATCCGGCGCGGCAAGCGGCATGGGCAAGGCGATGTCGCTGGGATTCAGCGAAGCCGGGGCCGATCTCGTGCTCATCGACATCAACCTCCCGGGGGCCGAGGCAACCGCGCACACGATCCAGAAGCTGGGCCGACGGGCGATCGCCCTGAAGTGTGACGTCTCAAGTCCCGAACAGATTCGCGGCGTCTTCGCCACCATCGACAAAGAGTTCGGCAGGATCGATGTGGTGGGCAACGTGGCGGGCGAGGGCCATATCGGCCGCCCCGAAGACATCGACCTGGGTGTCGTGGAAACGGTGTTCAGGAACCTGGTCGTCGGCCGGTTCTGCGCCTGTCAGGAAGCCGGCCGGCGCATGCTGAAGCAGGGCAGGGGATCGATCATCAACATCGGCTCGATCGGCGGCGTGAACTCGCTTGGCCGGGGCCATACGCCATACGGGATGGCCATGGCGGCGGTGATCCAAATGACCCGCGAGTTGAGCACCGAATGGAGCGGCCGCGGCGTCCGGGTGAACTGCATTACACCTGCTCAGGTGATGAACAAGGGCCTCGAGTCGCGCATACAGGCGAGGCCGGACCTGGCGTCGACATTCCTGGGCGGCATTCCCATGGGCCGCTTCGGCAAGCCCGACGACATCAAAGGCCTCGCAATCTTCCTGGCCAGCGACGCCTCCTCGTGGGTGACCGGCGCCATCATCCCGATGGACGGCGGAAATCTTGCGCTGAACGCGGGCGGCAGCTACCCCGGCGGCCCGCGCGTGTACGGCTAGAGCAGGCTCTTGAGCGTCGTGATCTCGCCCCAGTGGCCCAGGTTGTGCGATATCCCGTACGTGCTGAGGGCGTAGCCCTTCGACCTCGCGCTCCAGTTCTTCTCGGTCTGAGCGGCATCCGCCTTCGGTCCGTAGGAACCGGCTGCCAGCGCCTTCCGAACCAGCGCAAGGTCGACCTTCTCGGAGAGCTGTTCCGGCTTCAGCCCCTGGGCGATTTCTCTCGTGCGCCGTCCGACCGCCCATCGGTACTCGCGTAGCGCAGGCACGTCGATGCGCTTGCTCAGGTCGGCAACCTCTTCCGCGGTCATCCCGGTTCCGGAGTCCGGCCGCTCGTACTTGAGCCGCTTCGCCCAGCTGCCTTCATGCCAGACTTGCAATCGGCCGCCGCCTACAAGCGACGTTCCCACGTCTTCTGAACGCGCGATGTGCCACAGCACCCACGCTATGGAGTTCAGTCCCGCCTGCGGGACCTTTCTGATCCTGTCCTCTGACACGTCCTGCAGGATCGTGTCCTCCGAGTTGAGGCCTGCGGCGTTGGTCCCTTCCCATTTCGCCACCTTCGCAGAGTGGTTCCGTGCGTGCTGCTGCAGTAGAAACTCGATTGCGTCCATATCCTGGTCCCTTCATTCCCGTTCCGGGAAGCCTGTCCGGATCCAGCCTCAACTTGTTCATCAAGAACACAGCGGGAGGAGTGGTCGGGCCCCCTTTTTGCTGTCCCCGGAATCTGATGTCGATACTGCTGGCGAATCCGCGTCTTGAGTTGAATCCAGCCTAATCCTTTTTCGGCGTGGTACCACCGCGGTACCAGCGGGACCGCCATACAAAGCAAATGTCCTCGACATCTGGCCCGGCTCTCCGGATGCTGGCATAGGACCACGACGAATTCGCCGTCTGGAGTTGTAGCCACCTTCCTCCTTTGTTCGGGCGGTACCTTCGTGGTACGACGGGGGAGAAGAGGACCCGACTTCCCAGATGCTGGTATGGGACGACGACGGATTCGCCAGCAGTATCGATATCGTCCGCGATATCAAACGCCGGGAACGTCAAAAGTGGATCACCCGCTCCCCAGACCTCCGGTGGCTCTTGCCAACCGGGGCTACTGCCGTCTCCCTCGGCGCGCCGGCGCCGTTGCGCTCCTGGCGTTCACCTTCGCGGCGCTCCTCGTGTTCACTTTCGCCATGAAAGCTCGAGCGCCTGCGCCGATCCAGTTCGTCCAGGATGTCCCAACGAATCGCACGCCCTTGTCCAGGGTGGCCTCCACATTCGCGTCGTTGACCAGCGCGCCCGCCACCCGCCCGGATTTCACGATCCGAGAAATCGCGTCGTCGATGACCTTCTGCACCTTCGGGTGCGAAGGCTGCCCGGTCAGTCCCATGCTCTGCGAAAGGTCACCTGGCGCCACATAGAACACGTCGATCCCATCGACCTTCACGAGTTCGTCCAGGTGATCCATCGCGGCTATGTCCTCGATCAGGATCGACGTGAACGTGTTCTCGTTCTGCCAGCGATGGTAGTCGGGCACTCCGATCGCCCGGCGTCCCGAAGCCTGGCCGCGATGGCCCGCCGGCCCGTAAAACGCGGCGTCGACCACCGCCCTTGCTTCGTCCGCGGTGTTGACGTGCGGCACCATGACACCATTAGCGCCGCAGTCGAGCACGCGTGTGATCAGGGC
>JACQUF010000328.1 GCA_016210435.1 Chloroflexota bacterium | reverse complement strand
TGTTCGTGGCCGGCGACTGGACCGCGACCGGTTGGCCCTCGACCATGGAGAGCGCCGTCCGAAGCGGAAACCTCGCCGCGGAGGCCCTCGGGGAAGCCTTAGCCTCCAGCCCCGCCGCGACCCAGTCTGACGAGGAGCGCGAGACTGCAGGGAACGTTGCGGCCTCAACCAGGACCCACGTTGGCGGCAAGCGCACGTGAAGTCCGACCGCCCCCGGGTGCTCGTGCTCGCGCCGTTCTCAAACTCCGCTCTCACCCACCTGAAGTCGTTCGCTGATGTCGTCTACGAAAACTGCTGGGAGACCGGAAAAATTCAGGACCCCGAAGAGCTGGGACGTCGCCTGGCCGCCGAGTCGTTCGACGCCGTGGTGGTCGAGTCCGACTTCCTGTTCGAAGAGACCTTCGCAGCGGCGCCGCGGCTCAGATTCGCCGGAATCTGCCGGGCCGCCGTGAATCAGATCGACGTCGAAGCGGCGACAAGCCGAGGCTTGGTCGTGGTCAACACGCCGGGCCGAAACGCGGACGCAGTGGCGGAGATGGCCGTCGGCCTGATGTTCGCTCTCGCACGCCGCATACCGGAAGCCGACCGATACATACGGGCGAGTCGATGGCAATCGCCGGCAGGGCCTTACACCTCTCTAAGGGGGATCGAGCTTTCCGGCAGGCTCGTGGGAGTAATCGGGCTTGGCGCAATCGGCCGCAGGGTCGCAGGCCTCTGCCGGGCCATCGGCATGACAGTCCTCGGACATGATCCCTTCGTCCCGAAAGTCGAAGTGGAGACCATGGGCGCCAGGCCATGCTTACTCGACGACCTGCTGCGTGAATGTGATGTGGTGACGCTGCATGCCGTCCCCTCGGAGGACGGTCGTCCGTTGCTGGACGCTCCCCGGATCGCCCGGCTCAAGCAGGGCGCCCTTTTCGTGAATACCGCTTCACCGGCGCTTGTTGACTATCGTGCCATTGCAGAAGCCCTGAGATCGGGCCGGCTGCGGGGTGCAGCCGTTGACGTGTTCGAAACGCACCCCGTCGAGCCCGGGCACCCGTTGCTGGGTCTGGAGAACGTGATCCTGACGCCTCACATCGGCGGCGCAACTAACGAGACGGTGCAAAGGCACTCGCACATGATGGTCGAGGACCTCAGACGGTTCTTTGACGGTGATCGCCCCGGGAATCTCGTGAATACGGCAGTCTGGGACCGGCTGCGTGCCTGGTAACAAAGGCCCCCTGATCGTCGCCATCGACCTTGGGTCGTCTGGCATTCGGGCCGCCGTTGCGCGTCCAACGGGGCCTCCGCTCGCCGTCGTTAGGGGCCCGTTGCAGAGTTTTCGGCCCGAGGGCGCCCCGGAACTCGCACGCGAGTTCGACCCGGATTTGCTCAGGCGAGCTGTCGGGACCGTGATCCGGTCCGCGTTGCGACAAGCCGGTGCGAGTAAAGGGTCGGTGTCCGCCCTGGCGGTCACGAGCCAGCGTGAGGGCATCGCGCTGCTCGACCGGGCAGGAAAGACTCTGTACGTCGGTCCCAACAACGACCTCAGGGGCGCGTTTCAGGGCGCGGCCATCGACGACACGCACGCTTCGCTCATATGGAGTACGACCGGGCACCTCCCGTCGTTCATGCTTGCGTGGTCGAAGCTCTCCTGGTTCCGGGCGGAGGCCCCGACCGTCTATGGCCGGATCGCCCACGTCGCGTCGCTTGCCGACTGGCTCGTTTACGAGCTAACGGGAGAGCTTCGGCTGGAGCGTGCGCTAGGCGTGGAGGGCGGGCTTGTGGACGTCGTATCCGGAAAAGCTGCGAATGAGCTCATGGCTGGACTGGGTTTCGAAGGTATCCGCCTCCCCGAGCCCATCGACGCCGGGGAAGTGGCGGGACGTCTCGTCGATGCCATTTCACGCGACTACGGGCTTCCCGAGCATGTACCGGTGGTAATAGCAGGCCCCGATACACAGGTTGGCCTCGCCGGCATGGGTGTGGCAGGGAATCCCGGTATCGCCGGGGACTGGAGCATCGGCGCAGGAATCCTGGCTGGCTGGAGTGGCGTCGTACAGCGGGCGACGGACCGGACGGTACTGGATCGGGAGCGCGGGCTCTGGGCGGGGCGCCACGTACTGCCCGGCTGCTGGATCCTGGAGGGAAATACCGGAGTCATGGGCGGGGCGTTTGAGTGGCTTGTGCGCCTCGTCTCCGATGGCCGGGCCCGGCCCGAAGATTTCGCCGCCCTCGATCGTGCTGCATCCCGCAAAGGGCGCGGTGCGGGGTCGGTGAGCGCTCATCTCGGGCCGGACCTTCTGAATCTCAGCAAGTCCGGGCTTCGCGCGGGCGGGATTGTGTTCCCAGTCCCGCTTACGCTCGAGCCGCCGGATGCTGGCGCTCTCGGACGCGCCGCAATCGAAAACTTCGCTTTCGCGATACGGGCGAGCCTCGACAGGATCGACGGCGTCGCGGGGTCTCCTACGGCCTCCGTCGCGGTTGGGGGCGGCATGACCAGAAGCGCCGCGTTTCGACGAGTTGTCGCGGATGTTGTGAAGCGGCCTGTCCGCATCGGGCGGGACGACGCATCGCTGATCGGCGCCATCACTCTGGCGGCCACGGCAGTTGGAGAGGGACCGGGCCTGATAGACGCCCTCCGTCTGCGAGCCAGGTCATGTCGACCGATCGAGCCTGATCCCCTGGCTGCCGAAGAGTACGAAGGACTCTTCGAGCAATGGAAGCATCGAGGCGACATCCTTAAGCAGATCGGACTGTGACACGCCGGGGGTTTTACACATTCCTGTGTGTGATACGGTGCAGGTCGAAAGACGAGCCCTTCGCGTCGAGCTTGCGAAATTGATCAGGGAGAGTCGAGATCGCGCGAGATGCTCGCAGTGACCTGGGAATCTGAACGCAAGGCACTCTTGATTGCAGCGCAAGCCATGGCGACACGTGGGCTTGTGGCCGGTACAAGCGGCAACCTGAGCATGCGGCTCGGGCACGGTCTTTATCTCGTTACCCCCACGAGCACACCGTATGACACGATGACGGAGGCCGACCTCGTGGTCGTGAACGGCGAGCTGGAGCCGGTGGACAGCGATGGCGTGCCATCCTCGGAATCGCTTGTACACATCGCAATCTACCGCGCACGGCCTGACCTGACCGCGGTCGTTCACACCCATTCCGTGTACGCCAGCGCCGCCGCGGCAGCAGGTGTCACGATCCCTCCGATTCTGGACGAAGTAGTCGTGCAAATCGGCGGCGCGATCGAGTGCGCGGAATACGGACCGCCTGGATCCGAGGAACTGGCCATCAAGGCCGCGAAGGCGCTCGGCGATCGCCGGGCCGTGCTACTTCGCAACCACGGGGCCGTCGGAGCGGGCAGGTCGCCGGCGGAGGCTCTGGACGTCTGCACGCTGGTGGAGCGCGTCGCCCAGACCTTTTTCTTCGCTCAACTGGCTGGCGGCGCGAAGCCCTTGCCCGTCGAGGTCATCGAAGCGGAGAGGGCCATCTACCGGATGCGCAGCGGGCTGAAGCCCTGAGGACCGTCGGCGTCCTCAGCGGCAGGAACGTTACGCGACACCCTCGACCTTAGCGTCGGTAGACCTCGGGCCCGTGTGCGATTCTTGCCACGATGATGAGCCGATCGCAAGGCTGTCTTCCAGATAGTCCAGTCGCTCGATCAGCTCGGCGTATTGGTCAGCATCGAGGAGCACCGCAGCGAGACCACCCCTCTTCGACACATAGAGGGCTTCTTTCAGCTGTGGCTATTCGCGGCATAAATTAACTCTGGGCACCCTGGCTATGGTGATTGCGAAAGTCGTCGAGGGCTCTATCTGCTCTGCAACGGAACGGGCGTGGAATCTCCCAGGAGTCCAGGCTGACGGCTGATACGCCCGGACCTACCGCCTACCGCTGCCGATCAGCCATGCCGTTGACACCACTTGCTTGTTGACTTTCGGTCGGTCAACGTAACATCCCAATATGGGTAGAACTTTCGAACCCGTCCGGGCCGATTCGGGAATGGACCTGACGAAGGCCAGGTCCAAGTACGCCCACGAGCTCGAGGACGCCTTGGATGCTCTTGTGGGCTCGCTCGGGCAGCTAGAACGAGTCAAGCGCATTAGCGTGTTCGGCTCGTTTGCACGAGGACGCCGAGACCTCTTCACCGATCTGGATGTGTTGGTCGTCATGGACACCGACAAGCCG
>JACQUF010000339.1 GCA_016210435.1 Chloroflexota bacterium | reverse complement strand
GAGTTACCGGCCTGCGGTGAGCGGCGCGCTGCTGGTCGTCCTTGCAGGCCTTCGACTCGAGAACACCTACTTTGCGGCGATCGGAGCGGCCGGCGTATATCTGCTGCTGGTCTCTAGCCTGCCCGCGTCAGTGTCTGCCCGCATTCGGAAACCGCAGAAGGTCGCGAGGGCCATCGCAGAGCCGGCATAACTGCCGGACACAACGGCGACTGCCTGGGGCATGATGGTTAGGTTAGGGCGCAACGGCTGGGGCCGAACGGTTACCCGTCAAATGTCGATTGGCGTCTCCCGCCGCGGGTATGACCAGCATTGCTGGGCCCGGCCCTGCGGAGAGGCGACGGCTTACTTCGACCGGGACTACCGGTGCGTTCGCTCGCTTGAGGGCGATTCGCCGTATGACCTTCATTACGGTTCACCCGCGCCTGAGGTAGCGGAGATCACCTGTGGCGCGGGTCCGTGGGCTTCGCGGATTTGCGTGGCGCTTTCTGGGACGCTCCCAGGACAAGCTTTTCCAGCTGATCGATGTACGCGCGAAACGCGCTTCGACCTTTGGCGGTCAATGAGCAGCGCGTCCGCAGCCTTCGACCGGGAATCATCGGTGTCGGGAGCAGACCACGATGGCTACGAATCCCGCTTCGGCGTTCGTCGGAACTCCTGCTCAGAACACGATCACCTTGTCGGCCCATCGCGTCCATTCCGCGAGCTCGTCCATGGACCCCCGGCGAACTCCGTCCGCCAGTTCCCCGACGCCAAGTCCACGGGCGTCCATGCAGGACCCTCAAGTCCCGATCGCGACGCCCTGCCGCGAGGCAACGATCAACATCCGTTCGAGGTTGTACCAGCCGTTGGGGGTCTTCTGCGACTTCTTGGCGCAGAGGACCGCGTCGCCGGTCATGAACACTCGGACCTCATCGTCCTCGCCCTTGCTCAGGGCATTTGCCAGGCGCATCCCGTTGTACGAACGCTCCGTTCCGTAAGGCGCGTCGTTGAGGATGATGAGCGTCTTGCGGCGGGTCGCTACGGTCATGGCTTCCGACTCCTGCGTCTTTTATCTGGCGAATGCTGCTCATATCTCGACCTTCGGACGCGGGACAGCCTTCCGTCTTGTTCGAATCGTTCGAGTAGGACCTCTCGCATGAGCCGGCACGCCTGAAGCACCTTCGGATTCGCCAGCCGGTAGAAGACGTGAGCCCCGTCTCGGCGGTGCTCGACGACGCCCTTCTCCCGCATCAGGCCGAGGTGTTGAGAGACGTTGCTCTTGGGGATCCCGAGTCGCTCGACCAGCTCGGATACGGTCAGTTCACCACCCCCGAGGGCTTCGACGATCCGTAGACGCCAGGGGTTGGCGAAGCTCTTGCAGATCGCGGCGTGGAGGTCGTAAAGACGTTCTGTATCTCTGGTCTCGGCCAATCAGTCACCCCGTTAACCAGTTTAGGATTTACTGAACTATTATATCGCGCGATCGGCATCAGCCATGCACTAACTACCGCACTTTCAACTCAGATACGATTGCTCATTTGGACTCTGCTAACGGCGGGCAGTCTGTCGCGATCTTCCGCGGCCGTGCATACGTGCTCTATGGCGGGCTGTGGATATTCGACCTCGCCGACCCGGCTGCCCACGAGGAAGTCGGCTACTACGATACCGGCGCTTCGGTCTTGCAGGTGCATGGCGACCTCGTGTACCTACGACAACGACACACTGCACTGTCGACAGAGGCTGGCCGAGTCGTCCTTGAAGCTTCGGAGGAACTCCGAGCGCGGATGCGAGAACTGAGGGATGTAGTCGTGATGGGAAGTTGGGACCAGGGATCCCCCGGGGACCCACACGAAGCCCCCTAAACGGATGCATAATGGATACCTGAGCGGGAAGGCAAGGTGAAATGGCGACGTTGACTCTCAAGAACGTACCGGAAAAGCTGGTGCAACGGCTTAAAGAGGAGGCGAAGCAGAATCGACGAAGCCTGAATCAGGAGACGCTGGCCCGGCTTGAGGTGAGCGTAACGGTCCGCAGGCCGGGCGGTGAAGAAACGGTCGTCAAGCTACGGAAACTCCACAATAAATTGGCTGGACTTCCGCCGTTGACCGACAAGTTTCTGGCGCGGGCCAGGAACAAGGGCCGGCCGTGATCGTCGTTGACACGAATGTCCTGGCCTATGCCGTGCTTCCAGGGGAGAGGACGGACGCGGCACTCTCCGTCGTTCGCCGCGACCCTGAGTGGGTGGCGCCGCGTCTCTGGCGATCCGAACTGCGCAATGTGCTCGCCACCGCCATGCGCGCCGGCCACTTGAAGCTTGATCTTGCCTTGACTGCCTTCCGTGCCGCGGAAGAACTCGTGCAGGACGTCGAAGTAGAGACTTCCACGGAAGGTTGCCTGCGAGTCGCCATTCGCGGCGCGGTCTCGGCATACGATGCGGAGTTCGTGATTGTGGCTGAGCAGATGGGGCTGATGCTCGTCACTGGCGACCGGCGGCTTGTGCGGGCCTTCCCCCGAAGCGCGGTCTTCGTTGAGGACTTTGCAACTGGTGCCTTGTAAGGACGGAAACGGCCAAGATCCTGGGGCGTTCCCCAGTAGGGAATGCGAGCACGGCCTCGGAAGGCGCAGGGGTCGGGGCGCTTATTGCTCTGGCGCGGGGGCACGCATCCCGGCCAGAATGACCTTCACTAGCCGGCGGACCGCCGCCTTCGACGGCAGCGCGCGCGCCGCTGAGAGGGCGTAAAGACAGAAGCTCGCAAGTTCATCAGGCGCCACATCGTCACGTACGTCGCCTGTCTTCTGTGCATCGGTCACAACGCCCCGGACCATCTTGCGGACCTGTTGCTGGGCCCGCGTTACCTGCTCATCTCGATGCAGGAACGTGACGAGTTCAACATCGTTGTGCCCGTGAGAGGTCCGGGAGATGAGGGCATAGGCCTCCAGCACAGCCTTTAGTCGCTCTCCGGCGTTGTCTTCCTGGTCGCGGACCCCGGCCAGATATTCGAGGTGGCCGGCGATCTGGTGTTCGTGCCAGGCCAGCAG
>JACQUF010000325.1 GCA_016210435.1 Chloroflexota bacterium | reverse complement strand
GTGCTACACTCCGTCAAGCTACGGCATATCTGAGATGAGCGGCGCGCCGGTGCCTATCCCAAGGGTACCCCGCGCCGGACTGTTTTGGAGGGGGTGCCGGGATTGCCGCCGACCGCAGGAGATGAGCGGATCGAAGCCTGGATAAGGCAAGCAGTCGCCATCCTCATCCGCGGCGGGGTCGTGGCGTTCCCTACCGACACGGTCTACGGTCTGGGCGCCGACATATTCAACGTGGCGGCTGTCGAACGCGTCTTCCACGCAAAGCGCCGTCAAGCTGACCGACCGTTGCCAGTGCTTCTCGCCGACCAGTCCGACGTCGACCTCGTGGCGCGCGAGTTCCACGACGACGCGGCGCGACTGGCCGAACGGTTCTGGCCTGGCCCGCTGACACTCGTCCTTCCAAGGCGGTCCGAAGTGCCCGACATCGTGACAGGCGGGACCGATTCAGTTGGTGTGCGGGTGCCTGCCCATGAGGTGCCGCGCCTGCTCGTCGACGCGCTCCGCCGCCCGGTAACAGGTACGAGCGCGAATTCGTCCGGACACCCGCCCCACCTTGATCCCGAGTGGGTCGAACGTGACCTGGGAGACCGGGTCGACCTGGTCATACCTGGATCGTGCGGGCTAGACAGGAAGCCATCCACGGTCGTCGACTGCACCGGGCAGGTGCCGGTGGTCATCCGCACAGGCGCGCTCTCGATCGAACAGTTACAGTCCGTTGTGCCCGACGCGATCGAGGCGACCAACCAGGACTACGCGGCCGGGTCCAGCGATCGGTTGACAGAATCGAGAAAGCGCCAGGATTGAGAGCCTCGCAGGAACTGTCTGAATCTTCGGCAAGTGTGGAACGCGCCATGGAGGAATTCATGGCAGGCCGCTCATTGCCGCTCTACCGCATGATGAGCTACCACCTCGGCTGGGTCGATGAAAACGGTGCGCCGGTCGAGTCCGAACGGCCTCTGCGCACCCGGGGAGCGCTTGCCCTGCTGGCTGCGAAAGCCGTGTCAGGCGAGGCGGAACCGGCTCTTCGTCATGCAGTCGCCGTCGAGATGGTCCACAACTATTCCCAGATGCACCAGGACGTGCAGGAAGGGAACACCGACAGCTCCGGGAGGCCTTCCGTCTGGTGGGTATGGGGGCCAGCGCAGGCCATCAATGCCGGGGACGGCATGCATGCGCTCGCCCGGCTCGCACTGTTCGGCCTCAGGGAGCAGGGGGTGCCGACCGACAGTGTGTCCGCGGTCCTGCGGACACTCGACGAAGCGACGTTGCAGCTTTGCGAAGGTTCCTACCTCGACACGGTCTTCCAGGACAGGCTCACGGTTGGTATCAGCGAATACCTGGACATGGCATCGAGGGCGTCAGGCGCGCTGGCGGGTTGCGCGGCCCGGCTGGGCGCTATGGCGGCGGGCGAAGAAGATTCGACGCGCCTCGAAGCATTGACCGAGTTCGGGACGAAACTGGGCACCGCGCTGCGAATCTCAACCGACTACCGGGTGTTCTGGCTGGACGGGGATCGCGATACAGGCGTGCAGGGGAGGGTGCTTTCGAAGAAAAAGACGCTGCCTGTCGTACACGCTCTCGAAAACGCGGCCATTCGTGACAAGCGGGCGCTCGGGGAGGTCTACGCCCAACGGGTCCTCGATCCAAACGACCTCGGCAAGGTTGCTTCGATCCTCGATGAGGCAGGCAGCAAGGGCTTTACCGAACAGACTCTCGAGCGCCTTTCCGGTGAAGCCTTGTCCGCGCTCGAACGCGCCAGGCTGCCTTCTGATCACGCCCGAGCGCTGCGCGCGGTACTCGAATTTGTCGGCACGACCAACTAATCATCCAGCGGTGTGAAATGGCAAGGAAGAAGACGCTGCGGGACATCGAACTCCGGGGTAAGCGCGTATTCGTAAGGGTCGATTTCAATGTGCCAATGAAGAGGGGCAGCGATCAGATAACCGATGACGTACGGATCAGAGCATCGCTGCCGACGGTTAATTACCTGCAAGACCGGGAGTGCAGGATCGTCCTGTGTTCTCATCTGGGGCGCCCGGATGGCAAGGTCGTGGACGAACTGCGCCTTGCGCCGGTCCGGCAGCGGCTTTCCTATCTGCTCGGGAAAGATGTCAGGGACGGCGGCGGACCTGGCGGCGACGGTCCGCTCCGGACGGCCGGGTCACTGGGCGCGGGCGAAGTGGCGCTCCTGGAAAACCTTCGCTTCGACCCGCGTGAGGAGCAGAACGATCCCGGGTTCGTGAGGGAGCTTGCGCGGCTGGGCGAGGTTTTCGTCAATGACGCGTTCGGGGCGGCGCACCGCGCTCACGCCTCAACTGCAGGCGTCGCCATGCACCTCCCCGCGGTCGCCGGGCTGCTGATGGCCCGCGAGATCGAGATGCTGGGCAAGGCGCTGGAAAACCCGGAGCGGCCGGTGGTGGCGGTTGTCGGCGGCGCAAAGGTATCCGACAAGCTGGCGGTGCTAACCAATCTTGTGAGCAGGGTGGACACCATCCTGATCGGCGGCGGGATGGTCGCAGAGTTTCTCCGCGCCCAGGGTTTCTGCGGAGGTGGGGCGAAGACCAGCGCGGAAGACGTCCACGCCGCGCGAGAGTTGCTGAAACCGCGTCTCAAGCACGCGCGGGTATTGCGCCCGCCGGATGTGGTGATCGCCGAGAAGCTCGACGAGAAGGTACAGCCCGCGATCGTGGACGCAGAACTGGTATCCGAGAAGATGCTGATCCTGGACATCGGACCGAAGGCGAGGCAGCTTTACGCGGCCGAAATAACGAAGGCGAAGACCGTAATCTGGAACGGCCCGATGGGGGTCTTCGAGTGGGAGGCATTTGCGGCCGGCACGCGTGCGGTGGCCGAAGCCATCGCGGAGAACCCGATCGGCGTCTCGATCGTGGGTGGCGGTTCAACCGCCGAGGCGGTCGCCGCGTTCGGGCTCGCGGACCGGATGACCCACGTTTCGACCGGCGGGGGCGCCTCGCTCGAATTCCTGGAGGGCAAGACGCTGCCAGGCGTGGCAGCCCTTCTGGACGCGTAGTCGAATGCGGCTGACACCACGGCGCGGTCCGGTTGTGGAGAGTGGCAGGCGTTGCGAAAGCCGGTGATCGCAGGCAATTGTAAGATGAACACTACCGTCGACGAGGCGGTAGACCTGGCAGGGCGTGTCCGGGACGGCCTGAAAGATATGGTCGTCGCCGAGCGGATCGTATGCCCCCCCTTCATATCGCTCGCGGCCGTGGCAAAGGAGCTTGGCGGCAGCGGGATCAGGGTGGGAGCTCAGAACGTGAGCCAGCACGCCTCCGGGGCCTATACCGGTGAGCTGTCGGTCGCGATGATCAGGGCGACGTGCTCGTACGTGATCGTCGGTCACTCGGAACGGCGTCAGTACTACTGCGAGACCGACGATATCGTCGCCGCGAAGGCGGCCGCCGCGATAGGTGGCGGCCTGCGCCCGATCGTCTGCATCGGCGAATCCCGCCAGGTCAGGGAAGCCGGTAACGCGGCGCCGCATGTAGTGAGCCAGCTTCGGGCGAGCCTCAAGAACGTCAACCCTCCGGAAAGCCTGGTCATCGCCTACGAGCCGGTCTGGGCGATCGGCACCGGAATGGCGGCTACGCCCGAAGTTGCACAGGAGATTTGCGCGGCGATCCGGAGTGCACTGGCTGAAATCTACAACCGGGATGCTGCGAACCGCGTGCCGGTCGTGTATGGCGGGAGCGTCAACGCCGGGAACGCGGGCTCGTTCATCGGGCAGCCGGATATCGACGGCGCGCTGGTCGGGGGCGCCAGCCTCAAGCCGGACGACTTCACCAGGATCGCCCAGATAATCGTCCAAGCAAAGACGAAATGACCCGGCTCGTCGCGGTCGTCGGTCCCACCGCCGCCGGCAAGACCGCGCTCGGTGTCGAGACCGCATCGGCTTTCAACGGCGAAGTAGTCAACTGCGATTCGCGCCTTTTCTATCGAGGCTTTGACATCGGCACCGCCAAACCC
>JACQUF010000324.1 GCA_016210435.1 Chloroflexota bacterium | reverse complement strand
CCGCGACCCCCGCGCCCACTCGGACTCCCACGCCGACGGCGACGCCTACCCCTGTCCCGACTCCAACGGCGACGCCGACACCGCTACCTCCAACGCCGACGCCTCAGCCAACGGCGACTCCCACACCAGCTCCGGGCGGCGCCTGTGGCCGTGGAGCGCCGGGGACCGTGTCCGCGGAGGGTATCGGAACGCTGTTGCTTGCCGGAGGCCTGCTTGGGTGGCGGTTATGGGAGAAGCGCCGCTCGAGTCGGAGGTAACGCTACGTCCTGAGCGTCGTCCGATACGAATCGGGGAAGAGAGGCCACGGATCAGAAATCGAAACGAGGGGCGTCCAGAAATGGACGCCCCGCTCGGGCATTTGAATCGCGGGGTCCCGATCCAGCCAATCCCGTAAGCTCCCGATCCTGCATGGTGTCGTAGGCCTGCTTCGCTGTTCGCCGCCGGTCGGGCCTGCCCGGCGGCTACTCGATCGATCCGCCTCGGCCTCGGCAGTTCGCTCCCGAACGCCCGAGTTAGCCCGCCGGTCTCGCCAAAATCTCCTTGGCGACATCAGGCCAATCGACGGTCGTCCCTTGGGCGCCGGACTCGACCAGTTGTCGCAGGTCCGCCTCGTTACGCACCCCCCAGCCCCTGACAGAGAAGTCCCCCTCGATCGCCCTGGAGACGGACGCCCGCGAGACGTTCTCTGCTCTCGGATAAACGCCGGCAATGCCGGCATCTCGAGCCGCCGCAAGAACCCGATCATCGATCTCTTGAATAAGCCAGCCGTGACGCAGCTGCGGGAGCAATTTGCGGGAACGCTTGAGCTGTTCGAATGAGAACGATGTAAGGGTTATTCCTGGCGCTTTGAACGGACCGCCTGTTGCGTACTCCAGCCATCCAGTGTCCTTGAGCAGTGCTGCGACCATGGCTGGAAGTTCAGCCTCGGTCGATTTCAATTCCAGGTGGATATGCGCGCGGCCGCGATATCGCTCAAGGATCTGCCGGAGCGTCGGGATCCGCGTGCCGGCGTACTGCCTGGCATCGCCAAACCGACTACCGGCGTCCAGCATCTGAAGATCAAGCGAAGTGAATCCGGCGACGGGTCCCCTGCCATCCGTAGTCCGGTCGACTGTCGCGTCGTGGATCACCACTACGACGCCGTCCTTCGTGAGTTGCGCATCGAGCTCGAAGTTATCGATTCCGGATTCAAGTGCCAGATCGAACGCGGGGAGGGTGTTCTCGGGTACCCGCGAGGAGAAGCCGCGGTGGGCAATCAACGTGAACGGCCGAATGGGGGATGCAGTCATATGCGATTGGCAGCCCCTGAGATCGTTCCAAGGTTGTGGGACCCCTCACCCTTCATCCCTCCCCCCGGTGGGGCGAGGGGATCAGATCCGTCCAGACCCCTCCCGCACACGGAGAGGGGTTCACCGTTGTCTGAATCGGACGCGTATGTCGCGGGTAATCTGGTCACATGGGTGGCGCTACGCATTACCCGGGGTGTGGCCATGTTGCGCGTCTACCTTGCCATGGGGAAGCGGGCTCGGTGGCGTGGAACAATTCGCCGACCGGGGATGACACGAGCGTCGTGCGGTGTCATCAGGCCGAGCTCTTTGGCTCGTTCCACCACCGCAGCTTTTTCATCCGCCGTCAGCCGGTTCACGGGTGGCCGCGACTCGCCGCAGTCGATTCCTATGCGCTCGCTCAAGACGACTTTCGCAGCGTGACTCGGTGCGCCGAACATGACAAGCAGATCGACCACCGCCTTCGTCTCTTCTTGCCGGGCCATCGCGGTTTCGAGGTCTCCGGCCTCCCACGCGTCGAACAACTCCCGATAAAGGGATGGGGCCAGGCTCGGGGGCGCATCGACGACTCCGATCGCGCCAATAGTCAGAGCCGGAAGGGTAAGGTAGCCGCTGCCGGTGAAGACTTTCAGCCCCATGTCGGCGAAGAAGCGGATGTTCGTGAAGTCCGGCGCCGAGTGCTTGAGCCCGGTAAGCTGCGGCACTTGCCGCTGGATCTTCTCTACCAGCGGCGGCGTCAGCTCGACGTTCGTCAGCTGCGGCAGGTTGTAGGCGAAGAATGGGAGGCCAGCCGCGTCGGCGACCGCCTTGTAGTGCTCGATGATTGATCGTTCCGACGGCCGGTAGAAGAACGGCGGCACGCAGCATATGGCGTCGCAACCAGCCTGGCGGGCGGCATGGGCGGCCTGGACGGCACTCGCTGT